>CAJYKY010000143.1 GCA_913775005.1 uncultured Achromobacter sp. | reverse complement strand
CTGGCGGGCCGCGACGGCGCGCCCGCCAGCGCCTGACTCAGCACGCGGCGCGCAAACGGAGATTCGGCTTCCAGCTGCGGCGACACGATGGCGTAGCGCCCGGCAGCATGCGCCTTTAACTGGCTGGCCGCCCACGCCGCCGCCGCACGCCATTCGGCGCCCTGGTCCGCCGCTTCGTAACGCCGGGCCTCGGTTTCCACGCGCTGCGCATCACGCCATTGCGCGACTACCGTGCCTTGCGCTTCAAAGGCGCGCAACAGGCGCTGAAAGCGCGGCGAGATATCGGTAAAGCCCGCCAGCACCAGTTGCACGGGGGTGGGCAGACGGCCGTCCTCCAGCGCCCGCAACACGCGCGCATAGCCTTGGTTGGCGTCTTCGGCGTCGATACCGGCCAGCATTTCGCGGTAACGCTCGCGCCAGCGCGCAAAGCCCCGGTATTCGTCGGTATCCGCGCCCGAGGGCACGTGCAGAGCCCATTCGTCCATCAGCAAGTCAGCGTCCATCGACAGACGGGCAGCCTGGCTGGCGTCCAGCAGCACGCGTTCCGCCTCTTCTTCTCGGATGGCCTGCGTCCACACCAGCTGCGTGGCAAAACTGTCCAGCCGGTAGGCAGGCACATCGTCGTCGGCTTCGAACGCCAACTCATTGGCCGATTCCGCCAGCCAGGCCGACAGTGGCAGGATGCGCGGCAGTTCGCTGACCTGCCGCTCTTGGCGCAGCAGCCCCGCCAATTCAAGCGTCAAGCGACGCGACAAGCGATTGTTGACGGTCAGCACCAGCGTGTCGGCGGCGGGTAAGGCGCCGATGTCTGGAAGCGAGAGAAAGGGATGAGGGATCGATGCGTCCTGCATGGCATCCAAAGCTAAAAGCCGCACAGGGCGGCCAGGTTTTCCCAATGGATCTGCATGTCCGGCGTGGTGTAGCCCCAGAATGCCAGGCCCAACACCGCTGCCAGCGCCACGCCGCCGAGAACACGCCAGCCGCGATGCCGGCGAGTGGTCGACGCAGGCGCGGACGACGGGGGCGAAGACGTTGCCAAGGTGGGGCTTAGCGGCTGGGCTTCGCGGGGCGCACCTTCGCGGGCCGCACCTTTGCGGGGCGTGCCTTCGCGGGGCGGGTGTTCGTTATGCATGGCAGATCAACATGGCAGATCAAAGCGCCGGGTTCAGGCCGCGGCGGGCCGGGGTTCGGCCGGCGTCACCGGTTGTTCGCGTACGGGCAGGCACAGCAGCGCCGCCACCACGGCAAGCACCACGCCCAGCCACCAGACCAGATCATAATTGCCCGTCTTGGCATACGCGTATCCGCCCAGCCAGACGCCGATGAAGCTGCCCAGCTGGTGCCCCAGAAAGACGATGCCCGACAGCGTGGCCGCATAGCGCAGGCCGTAGATCTGGCCGATCAGCCCCTGCGTCAGCGGCACCGTGCCCAGCCAGAACAACCCCATCCACGCCGCGAACGCGTACAGCACCCAGGCCGACAGCGGCAGCGCCAGCAGCAGCAAGATGCCGAACGCCCGCATGAAATACACCAGCGCCAGCAAGCGCTTCTTGCTGTACTTGCCGCCCAGCTTGCCCGCGTAGAACGAACCCGCCACGTTGAACAGGCCGATCAGCGCAACGGCGGTGGCGCCCTGCCCCGGCGTCAAGCCGCCATCGGTGACATAGGCCGGCAAGTGCAACGTGATGAATGCGGTGTGGAAGCCGCAAACAAAGTAGCTCCAGAACAGGAAGTGGAACGATGGGTGCCGCACCGCCTGGCGCACGGCCGACGCCAGCGATTGCTGCGGCCCCGATTGCGCTTGAGGCCGGCCGCGCAGAAAGTACGCGAGCGGCGCCGCGCAGGCCACGAACATCGACAACACCCACAGCGCACCGGGCCAGTCCATGCCCGTGATCAGCGCCTGTCCGGTCGGCACCACCGCAAACTGGCCCAGCGAACCGCCCGCGCTGGCGATGCCCATCGCCGTGCTGCGGTAGGCCGGCGGCACCGCACGCGCCACCACCGGCAGGATCACCGGAAACGTGGTGCCCGCCTGCCCCAACCCGACCAGCACGCCCGCCGTCAGGTAGAGCGTGGCCTCGTCGGTGGCAAAGCGTGTGCCGATCATGCCCAACATGTAAAGCACCGCGCCCAGCGCGATGGTGCGCCCGGAGCCGTAACGGTCGGCCAGGATGCCCATGAAGATGCACGCCACGCCCCAGACCAGGTTCTGAAGCGCGAACGCCATGGAGAACACCTCGCGGCCCCACCCATGCGCCAGCCCCATCGGCTGCATGAACAGGCCAAAGGTGGCGCGCACGCCCATGGCTAGCAGCACCACCAGGGTGCCCAGGATGATGGTGCGTGTGGAAATCGAATCGGTTTGGCTAGACATGGAACCCGGTCTGGTTGTTGTTTGGGTTTGCTTGGCTTCGTGCAGACATCCGTCTGCGCCCCCTCCTCGGGGCGGCATTCGACATCTTATACAAGTCGCCCAGCGGCAGCCGGCAATAGCCATGTTGCCGCCTTGCCCATTGGCAGCAAGGACGACGCCGGCAACTACCACCGGCCCTCCGCCACCGGCCCTCCGCCACCGGCCCTCCACTACGGGCCTTTCCCTACGACTAAGGTCGTGTGTTCGGCATTGATGCGTCTCTCTATATTGGCTGCGGGTCCCCCGCCATGCAGGGCGGACCTGTCCGGGCCAGCGCAAACGGTCCGGCTATACCAATAAGGAACGCCCAAGATGTCTACGCCCGATCCCCTCTACGCCGCCGTCATGCGGCATCCCAAATACCAGGAATTGTTACGGCGCCGCAGCCGGACCAGCCTGCTGTTCTTCTGTATCGCCGCCGTGATCTACGCCGGCTTCATCCTGACGCTGGCCTTTGACCCCGTCTTCTTCGCCCGCCCGCTACCGGGCATGACGCTCAGCATCGGCGTGCTGACCGGCACGCTGGTGGTGTTTTCCGCCGTGCTGCTGATCTGGGCCTACGTCCAGATTTCCAACACCGTGTTCGACCCGCTGCTGGACGCCATCATCAAGGACGTGTCATGAAAAACAACAAGAAGCTGGCCGCCGCCGGGATTGGCATCGCCGCAAGTCTGGCCGCCGGCGCGGCCTACGCCGCCACGGCCACGCCCACCAGCGGATCGGCCATCGCGATGTTCCTCATCTTCATCGCCGGCACCATGGGCATTACGTACTGGGCGGCCAAACGCACACACACCACGTCGGATTTCTACACGGCGGGCGGCGGCTTGACGGGCTTTCAGAACGGCCTGGCCATCGCGGGCGACTACCTGTCGGCAGCGTCTTTTCTGGGCATTGCCGGCATGGTCTATGTCAGCGGATTCGACGGCATGATCTACGCCATCGGCTTTCTGTTCGGCTGGCCCGTCGTCATGTTCCTGATCGCCGAACGGCTGCGCAACCTGGGCCGCTACAACTTTGCCGACGTGACTTCGTTCCGCCTGTCGCAGACGCCGATGCGGGTGCTGGCGGCCAGCGCGTCACTGCTGATCATCGCCTTGTATCTGATCGCGCAGATGGTCGGCGCCGGCAAGCTGATCGTGCTGCTGTTCGGACTGGACTACCACGTGGCCGTGCTGATCGTCGGTTCGCTGATGATGATCTACGTAGCTTTTGGCGGCATGACGGCCACCACCTGGGTGCAGATCATCAAGGCCGTGCTGATGCTGTTCGGCGCCACACTGATGACCGTGCTGGTGCTGGCGGCCTTCAACTACAGCCCCGATGCGCTGCTGGCCGAAGCCGCGCGCGTGCATCCCTCCGGCCCCGAACTGCTGGCGCCGGGCGCAGAAGTCAGCAGCAATCCGCTGAACGCGCTGCTGTTCGGACTGGACTACCACGTGGCCGTGCTGATCGTCGGTTCGCTGATGATGATCTACGTAGCTTTTGGCGGCATGACGGCCA
>CAJYKY010000142.1 GCA_913775005.1 uncultured Achromobacter sp. | reverse complement strand
GCTGTTGGGTGGCCCGGCTGTAGCGCTCTATCTGCTCTTGCGCGCCCTGGATGCGCCGATCGGACACTCGCTTGCTCATGTCCGACAGGGCCACCGCCACCCGCTCATCGCGCACCAGATCGTAAAGGGCGAATTGCTCGACCATGATGGCCCGGTCTTCCTGGCTCAGTGCGTTGATGCGATTGGCAAGTTCGTTCATCTGCCCCAACGCCTTCGCGCCGTCGGCCGCCATCAGCGCCGCGCCTGCGGCCGGAAACGCCGCCGTTACCGCCATCCTCAGCGTGGCCTCGTTGGCGTCGCTCTTGCCGCTGGCAGCCCCTTGAACCCCGCCGTCGCCATCGAAGGCGCCCCTGACGGGCTGGCGCTTGTCGGCGGCCATGACTTGCTGGGCAATCACGCTGCCCGCCTGCATGGACGCCAACTGCTGACCGGCCGCCGGCCGCAGCGGTGCCGGCATCCGGTTCCAGATGGCGTCAAACAGTTGGCCCGACGCCTCGGGTGACGCCGTGTTTGCTGTCAGTACGCGCTCCAGCGACACAGACGGCGAAAGGTCCGGCAAGGTGGCAGTCAAGTCATGCGTGAACGCGTCGGCGTCAGGCGCAATGCCATCGAGCAGCAGCTCTGTCTGCGCTCGCAGCGCCTCGCGCGCGACGTCAGCGCCCTGCCTGGCGGCGGTCTGCGCGTAGTCGGCAACGCTTTCCAGACTGACTTTGGACTGAGCAGCGATAAAGGCCTGGATGTCGATATGCACGGTCTTGTCGCCGGTGCGCACCTCGACACTGCGTTCGGTCTTCAGGATGCGGATTTCGGCTGGCGGCCACTGCGCCACGAGGCGCAGCGCCAGTTGCGCATCGTTGATGGCATCGTGCCCCTGCCTCAGGGCTTGGCGGGTGTCGGCGGGTAGCTGCGCAATGAAGGCGTTGGGCCATCCGCGTATGGCCTGCTCGGTCAGTAACGCCGCATCCAATTGCAGGTTGGCCGCCTGAGCCAGACGGGCGCGATACCACGTGTCAAACCCCGCCACATTGGTCAACGCCTCTTGCTTCAGAACCGCTTTCAAACGTGCCACCATCGCCGGGTCATTCGACACCAGGCCCGCCACGGCATCCAGGGCGGGCCGCATTCGCCCGGCAGTATCGATCAGTGCCAGCAAGGGCTTGGAATCATTGACCACCCATTGAGTAAGGCGGTCTTGCTCGGCCTTTGGCAGTTGCTGGAACACCACCGCGCCCGCCTGAAGCACGCCTTCCAATGAGCCTCGCCGCAATGCCGTCGTTGCCGCCTGCGCGGTATCGCGCATTTGCTGGACATTTCGCGCGGTCTGGGCGATCTGCTGGGCGGCGTCAACGAATTCCGCAGTGGCCTGGGAATAGTCCTTGAAAGCCTGCGCGACGTTGCTGTCCGACAGAACGTAGGACTTTCCCAGCTTGAGCAACGTGTCTTGCAGCGGCGCCCCGTCGGCCAGCCCCGACAGCTCCGGCGGCAGGCCCGCGGCTTGCAGCACGCCGTTGACGGCGAGGGTATCGAACTGTTTGTGCACCGCGTCGTACTGCGCACTGAGCAGCTTGCGTTCATCCGCAATGGACTTTTGCCGGCGCAGGTTTCTTTCAATGCGTTCTTCAGCCGCCGTGGCGCGCGCGGCATGGTGCGTCGCACTGATGTCAGCCATAACGATTTCCAGTGCGTGCGTATCGCTATCAGTGCGTGCCACCGATCGTGCCGCCTCTTGCTGCTCGGCGGAGAGATTCGTTTTCGCCAGCTCTAACCGCGCCGCCTGAATCTGTTTGACGACATCGTCAAATTCATCCACCGACCGTTTAAACCGGGCATACGCCAAGACCGGATTGATAGGCGTCAGGCTGTAAGACACGCCCCAGAAGTCCGCACCATATTTCAGCAGCGTCAGGCGATAGTCGATATCCGCTTCCAACATCGACGCCAGCGCCGGATTCTGCTTGCGCCAGTCGACGCCCACTGTCCGAAGCTCAAGCTGCGCCTGCTCATAGAGCGGCTTGGCATTGCTGGTGTCGCCCGCCAGATATTGCTGGTCGGCGCGCATTTTCATGGTCAACGCCAACTGGAAGGTAGCGGCATCGCGGCTGGACAGGTCCGGGAGCGTTTGCGCACGGCCGGCCGCTGGCCACACCACGCTCACTGACGCCGCCACCAGAAAGGCCGCTGTGATGCTTGCCGCCAACGTCACGCAAGAGCGCTTTGGCATGGGTTCACCCAATGGGTTGAACTACAGATCGTTGATCGTGAATGAGATGGTCTTGACCGGACACGCGTTGGGCGTATCTGTTCCATAGAACGCGAGGCGCAAGGCTTTCAGCGTGGAATCGTCGGCCATGGTTACCTGCGTCTTGCCGTTGACCGTATTCTTGACGGCGGCGCCTGCCAGGATGCAGCCGCGGGAGTGCCAGGGTTTGTTGCCCGAATGCACCAGCAGGTCACTGCGACGTGCGGTGGCGTCGACGACTTCCAACAGGAAGTCCCCCGTCTGAGCCATGACGCCTAGCGGACCTTGCACAAAATTCTTGTTGGACACATAACGCATGCGGCCGCGATAAACGCCGGGTGCGATCCGCAGCGCAGCATTTTCCAACGTATCGCCCAGTGCTTTGCCATTCACGGAAAGCCGGCCGATGACGCCCTCTTCCACGACCGAAGTGCCATCTTTGGAGCCAAGATACGGTGCTTTGGATAATCGATCCAGCGTAATGCCGAAATATTGTGTGTCGCGCTGCGCTTGATTGGTGGCTTCGTTCCAGCTGTGAAGAATTTCATCCAGCGTCGGCCCGCCTTGCGTGCACATTTGCTGTGCCTGTGCCGCACGGCCTGTGGCAAGCAGGCCGGCTAAAGCCAGAAGAACGTTACGGCGTGACATGTCCATGGACCGCCCCGAAGGAGTTGAAGCCGTTATTGTTGACGTCTACCGCAAGCGAAGTATTTTGCTCCGCGCGAAGAAAATATCAATCTCTTTTAGGGAAACTCCGGGGCAAGTGTCACCCGTTCAGAAACCCAAGCAACGCACGCGTCACCTCGTCCGGCTGATCCAGGCTGGGCAGATGCGCCGTGCCTTTGATTTCATAGGCCGTTCCCTTCGCCACGCGCTCGGCCGCCGTACGGCAGCGCGCCTGGATGTGGGGAAAATCCAGGTCGCCCCACATCACCAACGTGGGCGCGGCAATTTCATTCAAGCGCGCAAAGGCGGGGATCGCATCCCCGCTTAGGCCCGGCGGCTTGGCGTTCAGCACCTGGCCGTTCATCTGAAGAAACAGGTCACGCGCGGCGCCTGTGACGCGGCCTTCGGCGGCGAGCGGGCCGTCTAGAAACAGCCGCGCTTTCAATGCGTTGACGGCATCCAGGTCCCCTCGCGCTTGTGCGGCATTCAGCTGCGCCATCAGGCGCTGGCATTCGGGCGACATGGGCGCGTCTTCAGAGGCCGCGATCGAGGCGGACACCAGCACCAAGGCGGCTACCGCGTGGGGATGCAGCAGCGCAGTGTCCACGGCGATGCGCGCGCCTTGTGAGCAGGCGACCAGCACGGCGGGTTGACCGCCGGCCAGCGCGCTGATCACCGCCATCAGGTCGGCGACGGCGGAGTGGTCTTCTGCGTCGTAGCGGGTCTGGCCGAAGCCGCGCCGGTCATAGGCGATGGCCTTGCGGTGCGCGGCCACGGCGGCAGTCTGCGCGTGCCACATGCGGCTGTCGCACACGTTGGCGTGCAGGAAGATGACCGGTGCGCCCTCACCCGCCACGCTGGCGGCAAGGCGGGCGCGGCCCGAGACGATGTCGACTGGCGAATACACGGCAACGCCTATCGATCGCTACCCGCCGCACGCCCCAGGAATTCCAGCACGGCCAGGTACGAGCCTTCGTTGCCGGCCGCATTGGCTGCGGGAGTGCCGCCCGCATCCAGCAGCAAGCCCGACATCGCGTGCGGTTTGCTGATCAGCGTGCCGGGCAGATAGGGGTAATGCACGTGATGCCCCGCCCCCATGCACACGTGATGGAACGTGGGCAGGCCGTGCGCCTGCCGCTGGCGCATGACGATCTCGGAATACGCGGTGCTGGGCCAGAAGCCGTCGTCGGATGCGCTGACCAGCATGACCGGGCCGGGGAAATTTTCCACGGGAATCCGCGCGCGTTCGAAAGCGGCGCTGTCGCGCGTGGCGCTTAGGAAAGCGTGAGTCTGGCGGTACGGCGGCTCGGACGCGTAAGCCGCTTCCCAATCGGCGCTGGCGTTGTTTTCCCACAGGTGCGGCAAGGCTACACCGCCTTTGGTCCAGACCTGCGCGTTGCGGCCGGTGCCGGGCGAGCCCGCGCTGACCACGCCGTGCATGACGGGCGACGGCACGTAGGCGACGACCGCGCTGACCAGAGCCGGGTAGTGCGATGCCACCAGCAAAGACGTTTCGCCGCCCCGGCTGATACCGGACAAGGCGACGAAGCCATCGCGCGGCGCCAGCGTCTCACGCGCCCAGCGCAAGGCGTGTTCGAAGTATTCCAAGGGCATGTCGTTCAAATACTTGGGCCGGCCCTCGTAATTGAAGATGGCCAGCGCCAGGCACTGAAAGCCGCGTGCGGCGAACAGCGCGGCACGCGGCGCGTTGACGCCGCCCGACGAGCCGTTCATGTAGATGACCAGCGGGTGGGGGCCGGGGCCGGCGGGCGTGTAAAGTTCGCCCGACACCATCATGCCGCCGACCTCTACGCGCACCGCTTCATGCGTGACGCCCTCTTGCAGGAATTCCTGCACCAGCCGGGCCGACACGGTGTGCACGCCGTCGGTGGCGTCAATCTGGATCACGAGCGGTTCCGTGCGGTCTGGTGGAAACGCCACGCGGCTCATGTCCTGGCAGACCATGGACCAGACCAGGCCCATCGCCGACGGTTCGTTGTAGCTGCCGGATACGGGGCTATCGCGGCCCAGATCCAGGCTGCCGTCATGGCCGGCCACGAAGACGGCTTGCGAGCGCCACGGCGCGCCGCACATCTGCATGCTGGCCCGGACGGTGACGAAGGCGTAGGCCGGAAAGCCCTCGATGCGGATGTCGCGGGCGACGTCGATCAGGGCAAATTCAGGGGTGACGGTGATGCGGGCTTGGTCGGTCACGGCATGTCCTTGTGTCGCGTTCAGGCTTTCAGATCGGTCTTGGGCACGCCATTGGCCTTGATGACCTTGG
>CAJYKY010000141.1 GCA_913775005.1 uncultured Achromobacter sp. | reverse complement strand
TGGCGGCGAGCCAGCAGCGGTTTCGGGGGCGCTTACAGCATGAACTATCCACTGGGCTGCCGGCATTACAGTGGCGTTTCCACCGCCAATCCGGTGACGGGGCAGTGTTCCTGTCCGCCCGGATTTGCGGCCGTCATCGTGTCCGCAGGGGGGAAGTGGACCGAAACCGAAGGCTGGACGACGGGCTATGTGTGCGTCCGGTAGACAAGTCCTGTCCCCAATCCTGCGCTTTTGCGCCAACCCTCTATAATCAAAGATTCGCCTAAATCCTGCGTCATCCACGATGAAATCCTCTGAGATTCGCCGCCAGTTCCTGCAATTCTTCAAGTCGAAGGGGCACACCATTGTTCCTTCGTCGTCGCTCGTTCCCGGCAACGACCCGACCTTGCTCTTTACCAATTCGGGCATGGTCCAGTTCAAGGACGTGTTCACGGGCAAGGAATCGCGCTCGTACAGCCGCGCCACGTCGTCGCAGCGCAGCGTGCGCGCCGGTGGCAAGCACAACGACCTGGAGAACGTGGGCTACACCGCCCGTCACCATACGTTCTTCGAAATGCTGGGCAACTTCAGCTTTGGCGACTACTTCAAGCGCGATGCCATCCAGTACGCCTGGGAGCTGCTGACGCAGGTCTACAAGCTGCCGGCTGAAAAGCTCTGGGTCACCGTGTACCAGGAAGATGACGAGGCCTACGATATCTGGGCCAAGGAAGTCGGCGTACCGACCGAGCGCATCATCCGCATTGGCGACAACAAGGGCGCCCGTTACGCCTCCGACAACTTCTGGCAGATGGCCGACACCGGCCCCTGCGGTCCTTGCTCGGAAATCTTCTTTGACCATGGTCCGGAAATCTGGGGCGGCCCCCCGGGATCCCCCGAGGAAGACGGCGACCGCTATATCGAGATCTGGAACCTGGTGTTCATGCAGTTCGAGCGCGACGCCGAAGGCAATATGCCGCGTCTGCCGCGCCCCTGTGTCGATACCGGCATGGGGCTTGAGCGTATCGCCGCCGTTCTTCAGAACGTGCACTCCAACTACGAAATTGATCTCTTCCAGAAGCTGATCGCCGCTGCCGCGCGCGAAACGGGCGTGAAGGATCTGGAAAACAACTCGCTCAAGGTCATCGCCGACCACATCCGCGCGTGCTCGTTCCTGATCGTCGATGGCGTGATCCCGAGCAACGAAGGCCGTGGCTACGTGCTGCGCCGTATCGTGCGCCGCGCCCTGCGCCATGGCTACAAGCTGGGCCAGACCAAGCCGTTCTTCCATCGCCTGGTGCCGGACCTGGTCGCCGAAATGGGCGAAGCCTATCCGGAACTGGCCTCCATGGCTGACCGCGTGGCCCAGGTGCTCAAACAGGAAGAAGAGCGTTTCGGCGAAACGCTGGAACACGGCATGCGCATTCTGGACACCGCGCTGGCCAACGTGCCCAAGGGCGGCGTGCTGGACGGCACGACGCTGTTCACCCTCTATGACACCTACGGCTTCCCCGTAGACCTGACTGCCGACATCTGCCGCGAACGCGAAGTGGAAGTCGACATGGCCGGTTTCGAAGTGTCGATGGAGCGTCAGCGCGATCAGGCGCGCGCCGCCGGCAAGTTCAAGATGGCGGAAGGCCTGAGCTACGAAGGCGCCGATACGCGCTTTGAAGGCTACGAAAAGCTTGAGCTGGACAACGTCAAGGTCACGGCCCTGTACGTAGACGGCACGCAAGTCCAGGAAGTGAAGGCCGGCCAGAACGCGGTTGTCGTGCTGGACGCCACGCCTTTCTACGCGGAATCGGGCGGCCAGGTGGGTGATACCGGCCTGCTGCAAGCGGACGGCGTGCGTTTCGCCGTTGCCGATACGCTCAAGATCCAGGCCGGCGTGTTCGGTCACCACGGCGTGCTGGAATCGGGTTCGCTTTCTGTTGGCGATACGCTTCTGGCCCGCGTGGACGCAGTGCGCCGCGCCCGTACGGTGCGCAACCACTCCGCCACTCACTTGATGCACAAGGCGCTGCGCCAAGTGCTGGGCGCACACGTGCAGCAGCGCGGTTCGCTCGTGGATGCCGACAAGACCCGTTTTGACTTCGCGCAAGACTCGCCGTTGACCGCCGAGCAGATCGCGCGCGTCGAAGCCATTGTCAACGCCGAGGTGTTGGCCAACCAGCCCACCGTGGCGCAGGTCATGGCCTACGACGATGCCGTCAAGGGCGGCGCCATGGCCTTGTTCGGCGAAAAGTACGGTGACACCGTGCGTGTGCTGGATATCGGTTTCTCGCGCGAACTCTGCGGTGGCACGCACGTTAGCCGCACGGGCGATATCGGTCTGTTCAAGATCGTGTCCGAGGGCGGCGTGGCGGCTGGGGTGCGCCGCATTGAAGCCATCACCGGCGATAACGCGCTGGCATGGGTGCAGAGCCAGAACGCCTTGCTGACCCAGATCGCGGGCATGCTGCGCAGCACGCCGGCGGACGTTCCGGCGCGTATTGCGCAGGTTCAGGATCAGATCAAGGCGCTGGAAAAAGACCTTGAACAGTCGCGCAACAAGCTGGCCGCCAGTGCAGGCAATGATCTTGCCTCCAGCGCTGCCGTTGACGTCAAGGGCATCAAGGTCCTGGCCGCCAGCATTGGCGACGTGGATCCCAAGGCGC
>CAJYKY010000140.1 GCA_913775005.1 uncultured Achromobacter sp. | reverse complement strand
CGGCGCCCAGCCCTTCGCCAAATGCAAAGTGTTCGATGTTAAAGCCCAGATACACCGCCAGCCGCGCGCCGTTGGGCCAGGTGTAGTCCTCGCGTCCAGCAATGGGCTGATACGCGAAACGGCCGTGGCAGGCCAGCGGCGCGGGCGTCCAGACAGTCGCCTCGTCGCGCCCCGCATTAGTGCTTGTAAGCAAGGATGGATTCATTTTGGTGCAAATCCTGATGCATGATTGTTAACAAAATTCCGAAGACTTTGAACACAAAATTGTTTTCAGACGCGCACAAACCCGGCTCAAAGTCGCGCTTTCCCCCTCGTAGCGCGGTGATCTGCACCGGGTGGAAGCCGGTCGGATCAGGTGGCATGGATCTTGCATAAGGGTGAACAGCTGCACTTAACCCCATGCAAGATCCGTTCCACTTTTTCAGGAGTGTCTCGATGGTCCCGACCCGCCGTTCCTTTGTGCTTCGCGCCACCGCCGCCGCCCTCTTCATGGCCGGCCTCGCCCTGCAACCGGCGCTTGCCGCCGACCCCATCAAGATCGGCCTGATCACCGCGCTGTCGGGCGAATCCGCACGAGCGGGCGAAGCGCTGACGCGCGGCATGACGATTGCCATCGACGAGATCAATGCCAAAGGCGGCCTGCTGGGCGGGCGCAAGATCGAGCTGGTGCGGCGCGACGACGAAGGCAATCCCGCCAAGGGCATGGCCGCCGCGCGCGAACTGATCTTCAAAGAGAAGGTGGCCGTGCTGTTCGGCGGCCTGGACACGCCCGTTTCGATGGCCATCGTGCCCATCGTGAACCAGGAAAAGGTGCCGTTCATGGGGCCGTGGGCCGCAGGCACCGCCATCACGCAGAACAAGGGCAACCCGAACTTCGTGTTCCGCGTGTCGGCCATGGACGAGATCGTTGACAGCGCGATGGTGCAGTACGCGCAAAAGACCTTCAACAGCGCCAAGCCCGGCATGATCCTGGTGAACAACCCCTGGGGCGAGTCCAACGAAAAAGGGTTGAACGCCGCGTTGGCCGCCGCAAAGGTCACGCCCGCTGGCGTGGAGAAATTCCAGCCCAATGACCTGGACGTCGTGCCGCAACTGAGCCGCCTGAAAGCCGCTGGTGCAGACACGCTGTTCCTGGTGGGCAACGTGGGTCCGTCGGCGCAAGTGGTGAAGTCACTGGACCGCATGGGCTGGAAGGTGCCGATCGTGTCGCACTGGGGTCCCGCTGGCGGCCGCTTCACTGAACTTGCCGGCCCCAACGCCAAGAACGTGCACTTCGTGCAGACCTACAGCTTCTTCGGAAAGCAAGGCCCGGTGGGCGACAAGGTGATGCAGGCGCTCAAGACCAAGTATTCCGACATCAAAGGCCCGCAAGACATCACCCCCGCCGTGGGCGTGGCCAATGCGTATGACGGCATGCAGCTGGCCGCGCTGGCCATCGCACAGGCCGGTTCAACGGATGGCGACGCCGTGCGGCAGGGCTTCTACAAGATCGGCAAGTACGACGGGCTGATCAAGACCTACGAACAGCCTTTCACGCCAACTTCGCACGATGCGCTGCGCGAGAACGACTACGTGTGGACGCAGTTCATCGACAACCGCATCCTGCCCGTCAAGGGCGCGCAATAAGCCTGCGGCACACACCGGTTGAATCACGCGGGAGACGCGCATGTTGTTGATGTCCGCCATCGTCAGCGGCCTGGGTCTGGGAAGTATGTACGGACTGATGGCCCTGGGCTTTTACCTGACCTATGCCGTATCGGGCACGGTGAACTTTGCCCAGGGCAGTTCCATGATGCTGGGCGCGGTGCTGACTTACACGTTTGCACAGACCTACGGCTGGCCGCTGGCGCCCGCGCTGGCGATGGCGCTGCTGTTGTGCGCCGTATATGGGCTGGTGGTCGAGCGGCTGGCGGTCAGGCCATTCGCCAGCCGGGGGTCCAACGCCTGGCTGATGTCCACGGTGGCACTCGGCATCGTGCTGGACAACATCGTGATGTTCACCTTCGGCAAGGAACCGCGCAGCCTGCCCTCGCCGCTGGTGCAGGCCCCGCTTGAGCTGGGCGGGCTGGGCCTGGGCATCTATCCGCTACAGCTGCTGATCCCCATCGTGGGGCTGGTGCTGGCGGCGGCGCTGCACACCTTGTCGCGCCGCACGCGGTGGGGCGTGGCACTGCTGGCGGTGGTGCAGAACCCGAACGCGGCGCGGCTGATGGGCATCCCGGTGCGCCACGCCATCATGGCCGCGTTCGCCGTGTCCACGCTGTTTGCTGGCGTGGCAGGCGCACTGGTCGCGCCGCTGTTCAACGTGCAGGCGGACATGGGCACGCTGTTCGGCCTGAAGGCCTTCGTAGTTGCCATTCTGGGCGGCATCACCAGCGCGTGGGGCGTGATGATCGCGGGCCTGCTGTTCGGCGTGGTGGAAGCGTTGATCACCGTGGCGCTGGGCTCCGGATACACCCAGATCATCAGCTTCACGCTGGTGATCGTCATGCTGGCCGTGCGCCCCAATGGGCTGTTCGGCCGCGCCGATGTCAGGAAAGTCTGATGAATAAGCGACTTGCATCACGCTGGCTGCCGCTGGCGCTTTACGCCGTGTTGGCCGTCGTGGGATTGACCCTGGCCGCCACCGTCAATGGCTATTACGTGTTCGTGCTGGGCAACGTGGCGCTGCTGGCGCTGGCCGGCATCGGCCTGAACGTGCTGCTGGGGCTGACCGGGCAGATGTCGTTCGGCCACGCGGGCTTTTACGCTATCGGCGCCTACACCGTGGCTATCCTGACCGGGCAAGCAGGCTGGAGCTTCTGGCTCGCCTGGCCCGTCGCCGCGTTGGTAGCGGGCGCGTTCGGCCTGCTGCTGGCCCTGCCCGCGCTGCGCGTGAAGGGGCCTTACCTGGCGATGATCACCATCGCCTTCGGCTTCATCGTGGAACACGCGCTGATCGAAGGCGGTGAGCTGACCGGCGGCCAGAACGGCTTGATGGGCATCGCGCAGCCGTCGCTGGCGGGCATCGGCGGAGATCGCGGCGTGGCGATGCTGGCCATCGTGTCCGTCTTCGTCGCGCTGGCGGCCTACGCGATGTTGTCGCGTGGGACCTGGGGTGCGGCGATGCGGGCGGTGAAAGACAGCGAGACGGCCAGCGAATCCATCGGCATCAATCCGCTGATGGTCAAGGCCGTGGCGTTCATGGTGTCGGCGGCGGTTGTGGGGCTGGCGGGCGGGCTGTATGCGCCGCAGACCGGCATGATCACGCCGCACAACTTCAATTTCATGCAGTCGATTCTGTTCGTGCTGGCGGTGACGCTGGGCGGCGCGGGATCGCTTGTCGGGCCGTTGCTGGGCGCGGTGGTCGTAGGGCTGCTGCCTGAATTGCTGGCCAGCCTGGAGGAATACCGCCTGCTGTTCTTCGGCGCCTTTCTGCTGGTGGTGCTGTGGGCCGCGCCGGACGGCGTGGCCGGGCTGTTGTCGCGCTGGAGGCGCAAGCCCGCCACGCAGGCGCTGGCACCCACGCAGGGCGGCATGGCCACGGGCAGCCGCCCCCGCCGCGCGCTGCGCGCCGATGCGCTGACGATGACGTTTGGCGGCGTGCGCGCCGTGCAAGCGGTGTCGTTCACGGTGCCGCCCGGCGCGGTGACCGCGCTGATCGGCCCGAATGGCGCGGGCAAGTCCACCGTCATCAACATGCTTAGCGGCTACTACCAGCCGACCCAGGGTGCGGTGGCGCTGGGCGATGCACCGCTGGCCGCGCTGCCCGCCTATCGCGTGGCGCGCGCCGGCATCGCGCGCACTTATCAGACGTCGCAGTTGTTCGACACGCTTAGCGTGGAAGACAACGTGGCGCTGGGCATGGTGCAAGGTCGGCTGGGCGGCTTGCTGGCGTCACGCCGTTTTCTGGCGCCTGATGTGCGCCAACGCGCACGCGCGCTGTTGGCGTTCTGCGGTTATGAAGGCGCGCTGGATGTCGCCGCTGCCGACCTGCCGCACGTGGACCGGCGTCTGGTTGAAATCGCGCGCGCCTTGGCCACCGATGCCGACATCCTGCTGATGGACGAACCGGCGGCGGGCTTGTCGCGCGAAGACAAGACACGCCTGGCTGGGCTGTTGCGCCGCATCGCCGATGCGGGCGCGGGCGTGTTGCTGGTCGAGCACGACATGGCGCTGGTGATGGGCGTATCGGACCACATCGTGGCCATCGACGCCGGCCGCGAACTGGCGCAAGGCAACCCGGCGCAGATCCAGCAGTCGCCCGCCGTGCGTCAGGCCTATCTGGGGGATGACAGCGCACAGCGCACCCCGGCGGCGCGGCAACAGTCAGCGGGCGCCGCGATCGCGCCCGAAGTGCTGGGCGTGGGCAATCTTGTCACCGGCTATGGCGCTAACCCCGTGCTGCACGGCATCGACCTGCAAGTGCGCCAGGGCGAGATGGTGGCGCTGCTGGGCGCCAACGGCGCGGGCAAGTCCACGCTGATGCGCACACTGGCGGGGCTGCATCGGCCGGTGCAAGGCGGCATGCATTTGCAGGGGGTGCAGTTGAACGACCTGGCGGCCGACCGGATCGTCGCGCGCGGGCTGGTGCTGGTGCCGGAGGGCCGGCAGGTGTTTCCGGGCCTGAGCGTGCTGGACAACATCCGGCTGGGCGCGTTCTTGCATCCCGGGGATCGTGAAGCGCGCGTTGAAGAAATGCTGACGCGCTTTCCGCGCCTGCGTGAACGCTTGCATCAGCGGGCCGGCCTGTTGTCGGGCGGTGAGCAGCAGATGCTGGCGATTGCGCGCGGGCTAATGGCCAAGCCGGTGATCCTGCTGCTGGATGAGCCGTCGCTGGGGCTGGCGCCCAAGATCATCGACGAGCTGTTCGAAGCGCTGGACCGGCTGCGCACCGAGTCGATGACGATTCTGCTGGTGGATCAGATGGCGGCGCTGGCGCTATCGCTGGCCGACCGCGCGTATGTGCTGGAGTCGGGCCGCGTGGCCGCGCAGGGGACGGCGGCCGAGATCGCGCAAGACGGCGCGCTGGCGAAGGCGTATCTGGGCGCGTGAAGGCGGGGGGCTGGGCCTGCCGCGCTACGCGGCGTCCGCGCCCAGCCGTCCGCCCGCGCGCACGATGCCGCAACGTTTATGCGCGCGCATCACAACGCCCACTTCGCTGTTGAGCACGCCGTCCAGCTCGCCCAGCCGGCGCGTCACGACTTCCCATAGGTGCAGGCTGTCGCGGCACAGCACGTGCCAGAACAGCTGCGATGCGCCGCTGGTGCCGAACAGGCATCGCGTGTGTGGATCCAGCGCCAGATGCGCCGCCAGCGCGTCCACGGCCTGCGGCCGCACCTGCACCGAGATCACCGCTTCCACCGGGAAGCCGACCAGCGCCGGTTCGACCTCCACGCGGAAACTCAGCGCGCGTCGCTCCACCAGGTGCTGCAACAACCGCTGCGCCGTCGGTTCGCTGATGCCGGCCTGCTCGGCCAGTTCGGCCAGGCTGGCGCGCCCGTCGCGCATCAGGTGCGCCACCATGCGTTGTTCGGGTTCGGTCAACGCGGCGGGCGGGGACACGCTGGGCGTTTCGACGACGCCATCCGGCGGCGCGCTAATGCGCCACTGCCCGGCACGGCGAAACGGCCGCAGCACCAGACGCGCTTCCACATGCTCGACGCCATCGATCGACGGCAGCACACGCGTCACCACGTCCGGCATGTCGGCAGCGTCTGCCAAGGTCAGCTCGGCCATCAGGTCCGCCGTACCCGCCAGCGTGACCACCAATTGGCAGATGTCCAGCCGCGCCAGCTGATCCGCCACATCGGGCACGCGCCCGGAACGGCAACGCACCCACGCATGCAGCACTACGCCCTGGCCCATGGCCAAGGGGTCGGGTTCGGCAATGACGCGCAGCGCATCGGCGTCCATCAGGCGGCGGATGCGGCGCGCCACGGTCCGCTCGGCAATGCCAGTGGCCGCGCCCAGCTCGCGCCAGGACGCGCGGGGGTCGGATTGCAGCGCAATCAAACAAGCCAGATCCGTGTCATCCAGCGCTGGCATTAGGGGCTTACCCTTACTTGACGTGACCATATTCATTAATCTAACGTTCGCGCATTGATAAAAACACAAAATTAAACGGTCTTTTTGACCAAAAATAAATTCTTATTTGAGGACGTCATGAGCAGCCCATCCGCGACCTTGCGCAGCAAGCAAGGGTCCAGCGCCGCGCCCGCCGGCGCGGCTCCCGTATCCCGCGCCCGCACGATCCTGGCCGGTAGTGTAGGCAATGCGGTCGAATGGTTCGATTGGACCATCTACGCCTCGTTTGCCATCTTCTTTTCCAGCCAGTTCTTTCCCCCCGGCAACGAAACCACCGCACTGCTGGCCACGTTCGGCATCTTCGCCGTGGGCTTTTTCATGCGTCCGGTGGGCGGCTGGGCACTGGGCATCTTTTCTGACCGCTACGGCCGCAAAGCCGCGCTGGGCCTGACGATTCTGATGATGGCAGGCGGTTCGCTCATCATCGCCATCACCCCCACCTACGCCACGATCGGCATCGCGGCCCCGCTGCTGCTGACCGCCGCCCGCCTGCTGCAAGGCTTGTCGCTGGGCGGAGAGTATGCCTCGGCCACGACCTTCCTGGCGGAAATGGCCCCGCCCGAGAAGCGCGGTTTCTACTCCAGCTTCGTTTTCTTCAGCGCCGCCGTTGGCATTCTGGCCGCGTCCGCCGTGGGCTGGCTCCTGACGTCTACGTTGACCAAGGCCGACATGGCCTCGTGGGGCTGGCGCATTCCCTTCGCGCTGGGCGCGCTGGGCGGCCTGGCCGGCATGTGGATCCGCCGCGCCATTCCGGAAACCGAAGTTTTCTCGCACGCCAAGAAGGCCGGCGTTGAAAAGCAGCCGCTGCGTACGCTGCTGCGCGACCACCCGCGCGAAGTGCTGCGCATCGTGGGCTTCTCGGTGCTGACCACCTTCGCGTTCTACATCTTTGTGGCCTATGTGCCCACCTACGCCATCCGTCAGGTCGGCGCCGACCCGAAGACCGCGTTTGCCGCCAACACCGTTGCACTGATCGTCTTCATGCTGGTGCAGCCGCTGTTCGGCATCTTGTCCGACCGCATCGGCCGCAAGCCGCAGCTGATCTTCTTTGCCGCTGGCTACCTGCTGTTCTTCTATCCCTTGATGACGACGCTGGGTCCTTCGTTCGGGTCGATCCTGGCCGTGGAACTGTTTGGCCTGGTGCTGTATGCCATGTACACGGCGATTGCGCCGGCCATCATGTCTGAACAGTTCCCCACCAGCGTGCGCGCCGTCGGTATCGGCACGCCGTACAACCTGGTCGTTGCGCTGCTTGGCGGCACCACGCCCTATCTGCTGACCTGGCTGCAAAGCAAAGGCATGGAGCGCTGGTTCTTCTTCTACGTGCTGGCAGGCGCGGTGATCACGCTTATCACCTTCATCCGCATGCCCGAAACGCGGGGCCAGACGCTGAAGTAAATCCGCGCGCCCCTGATGCAAACGCTTTCCGGCCCCGCAACGGCCGGAAAGCTTTTTCTATTTTCACGAGACTCATGCTCCAACACGACACCACCGCCCTGCATTTCCGAGACGCCCGCGAACTCGCTCGCGCCATCCGTCAACGTGAACTGAGTTCGCGCCAGGTGACCCAGCATTTCCTGGACCGCATCGAACGCGCCGGCGCGCTGGCGGCCTACAGCGAAGTGACCGCCGAACGCGCGTTGGCGCAGGCCGACGCCGCTGACCGCCTGCAAGCCGCGGGCGTGCCCACCGGCCCGCTGCACGGGGTGCCGGTGGCCGTGAAAGACAGCATCCAATGGCAAGGCACGCCCACCACCGGCGGCTCGGAAAGCCGGCGCGGCGTCATCAGCGACGAGACCTCGGCGGCCGTGCGCCTGTTGGCAGCGCAAGGCATGGTGATTCTGGGCAAGACGCGCATGACGGAGTTCGCGTTCGGGCTGTCGGGCCAGAACCCCACGCAAGGCACGGCGCGCAACCCCTGGGATGCGGCGGTCGCGCGCGCACCGGGCGGTTCGTCCAGCGGCGCAGGCGTGGCCGTGGCGGCGGGCCTGGCGCCGATTGCGCTGGGCGGCGACACGGGCGGCTCGGTCCGCGCGCCGGCCGCATTGAACGGGCTGGTGGGCTACAAGCCGTCTTCGGGGCTGATCAGCCGGGCGGGCTGCCTGCCGCTGTCCGACACGCTGGACGTGCTGGGGCCCATCGCCCGCAACGTGGCCGATGCGCGCCTGCTTACCCAGTTGCTGGCCGGCCCCGATGTGGACGACGCCGCGACGCTCGCCTTGCCCACCGGCTGCGTCACCGCGCTGCGCCACCCCGCGCCTTATGGGGGCAACACGGTGGCCGTCCTGGCCCCGGAAGCCTGGCCCGCGCCGCTGACCGACGCCGGCCTGCAAAGCTGGCATCAGGCGCAAGAACGGCTGGCGCAGGCCGGCCTCACGCCCACGGCCTGGCACCCGCCCGCCACGCTGTCATTTGCACAAATGGCCGATGACAACTCGCTGGTGCTGGCCTACGAGGCCTATCGCTATTACGGCGCGCTGGCCGAGAACCCAGACGCGCCGTTGTGGGAAGTGGTGCGCGCCCGCATCGCGGCGGGCGGACGGATTTCGCAGGCCAGTTATGAAGCCGCGCTGCTGCGCCGCCAGACGGACATGGCGACCTTCGCCAGCGCCATGCAAGGCGTGGACGCGCTGCTGATGCCGGCGTGCGATCAGGCTGCGCAGGCGCTGGACGCGCAAGACGTGCGCCACGCCGGGTTAGGCAAATTGCTGCGTCCCGCTAATTTCCTGGGCGCGGCGGCCATCGCCTTGCCGGCCGGTTTTGACGGCGACGGCATGCCGATGGCCGTGCAGCTCTTGGCCCCAGCCGGTGGCGACAGCGCCTTGCTGGACGCCGCCACGGCGCTGGAACGCGTGCTGGCGCCGGAGCCGCGTTTGCCGGATCTGTCGCACTGGGGCTTGTAAGTCCGTCAGCCAGCAGGCCAAAAAAAACGCCCCGGCGCAATGTGCGCGGGGCGTTCTTCATGTAGCGCTGCGGCGGTGGTGCTAGATTCAGACCGCCTGAGCTACTGCGCCAGAATTACAGCGCCTTTTTCAGTTCCTGGACCTTGTCCGTGGCTTCCCACGAGAATTCCGGCTCGGAACGGCCAAAGTGGCCATAGGCGGCGGTCTTCGCGTAGATCGGGCGCAGCAGATCCAGCATGTTCACGATGCCCTTCGGACGCAGGTCGAAGTGCTCGCGCACCAGCTTGGCGATCTGGTCGTCGGGGATGACGCCCGTGCCTTCCGTGTAAACGGTGATGTTGATGGGTTCGGCCACGCCGATGGCGTAGCTGACCTGCACCTGGCACTGACGCGCCAGACCGGCGGCCACGATGTTCTTGGCGACGTAACGGGCAGCGTAGGCGGCCGAACGGTCAACCTTGGACGGATCCTTGCCCGAGAACGCGCCGCCACCGTGCGGGCATGCGCCGCCGTAGGTGTCGACGATGATCTTGCGGCCGGTCAGGCCGCAATCGCCTTGCGGGCCGCCGATAACGAAGCGGCCGGTCGGGTTGACCAGGAACTTCGTTTGCGGGGTGATCAGGCCTTCGGGGAAGCTCGGCTTGATGATGTCTTCAATGACGGCTTCGCGGATGGTTTCTTGCGTGACTTCCGGCGCGTGCTGGGTCGACAACACCACGGTGTCGACTTCCGCCGGGCGGCCGTCGATATAGCGGAACGTGACTTGCGATTTGGCGTCCGGGCGCAGCCACGGCAGGCGGCCGTCTTTACGCAGTTCGCTCTGGCGCTGCACCAGACGGTGCGCGTACCAGATCGGAGCCGGCATCAGGTCAGGCGTTTCATCGCACGCATAACCGAACATCAGGCCTTGGTCGCCCGCGCCCTGGTTCAGATAGTCTTCCGAGCTGCGGTCCACGCCCTGGGCGATGTCCGGCGACTGCTTGTCGTACGCCACCAGCACGGCGCAACCCTTGTAGTCGATGCCGTATTCGGTGTTGTCGTAGCCGATGCGGCGGATCGTGTCGCGCGCAACCTGGATGTAATCGACGTTGGCGGTGGTGGTGATTTCACCGGCCAGCACGACCAGGCCCGTGTTGCACAGCGTTTCAGCTGCAACGCGCGCGTTCGGGTCTTGCGTGAAGATGGCGTCGAGGATCGAATCGGAAATCTGGTCGGCAACCTTGTCGGGATGGCCTTCAGAGACGGATTCGGAAGTGAAGAGAAAATCGTTATTGGCCACAGATGCGTCCTTAGTGTCCGGCCTGGCCGGCGCAGAGGTTCACGAGGCGCGTTGCACCCCGGACTGCGTGACAACGCTGATCTGGGCGCGACGCTTTAGCGGATTTGGCTTGGGCCGCGCATGGCGCTGCACCCTTGCCGTCGCCCCGCAAGTTGTCGGTTAACTCGGCGACTGGACGGATTTTAAGCGAAAATGCCGTTCTTATGCTCGCGCCGGGGGTGTAACCATATGCCCGAACACCGGCATGACCCTGCCCGTCCTTTTTCATTTGCCGCATGCTGCTCGCCCTGTTCCGACTCTTTGCCGCCCTGCCGCTACCCGTCGCGCACGCCATCGGGCGCGCGGCCGGGCTGGCCGTGTACGCCTGGCCGGGCAAGTACCGCCGGCGCTTGCAGGCCAATGCCGCGCAGGCCGGTTATCCGGGCGCGGCGTTCGCGCGGCGGGCGGCCGCCGAAACCGGCGCCATGATCCTGGAGAATCCGCGCGTCTGGTTCAAGAACGAGCAAAGCCTGGCGCAAGTGGTGTCGGACGACAACGCCATCGTCGCCGCCGCACGGGCTGAAGGGCGCGGCATCTTGTTCCTGACGCCGCACCTGGGCTGCTTTGAAATCACCGCCCGCTATCTGGCGCGCCAGATGCCGATGACGGTGATGTTCCGCCCCCCTCGCAAAGACATCCTGGCGCCCTTGCTGGAGACCGCACGCAACAGCTCGGCCGTCAACGCCGTGCCGGCCACCATGCAGGGCGTGCGGGAATTTGTGCGCGCGCTGCGCCGCGGCGAGTCCGTGGGCATGCTGCCCGATCAGGCGCCCAGCGTCGGCGACGGCGTGTGGGTGCCGTTCTTTGGCCGTCTGGCCTACACGATGACCCTGCCCAGCAAGCTGGCTACGCAAACGAACGTGCCCATCATCCTGACCGCAGGCGAGCGCCTGCCCAATGGCCGGGGCTGGCGCATTCATTACGTGCGTGTGCCAGAGCCGCTGCCGGCCGAACCCGAGGCGCAGGCCGCGCTGATCAACGCCGCGATGGAAACGCTGATCCGGCGCTGCCCCGAGCAATACCTCTGGAGCTACAACCGCTACAAGACCCCGCGCGGCGCGCCCCCGGCGCCCGATTCCGTCAAGGCCGCTTCGGAACCGCCCCCGGTTCTTTGACGCCCCTGCCCCCCGCCGCCCGGACCGACTCCCAAAGATGACCGATTCAAAGAAAACGCGCACGCTCGTCAACCTGCTCAAGTGGTTTGGCCGCATCAAACCGTCGACGCGACAGCGTATCGGCGCGGTGCTGGGGTGGCTGGCGCCGCGCCTGGCCAAGTCGCGTGCGCGCATCGTGCGCCGCAATCTTGAACTGTGCTTTCCTGACCAGCCCGCTGCCGTGCGCGAGCAATGGCTGGCGGACCACTTTCGCGCGCTGGCGCAATCCATCGTCGACCGCGGCGTGCTTTGGTATGGCACGCCCCAGGCGGTCAAGGACCTGGTCACGCAAAGCGGCGCCGAGCGCATCAACGCGCTGATCGCCGAAGGCAAACCGGTGATCTTGCTGGCGCCCCACTTCATCGGGCTGGACGCCGCCGCCACCCGCCTGACCATGGAAGTGCCCAGCGCCGCCACGATGTACACGCCGCAAAGCGATCCGCACATCGATGCCGTGGTCGCCGCTGGCCGCGCGCGCTTTAACGAAGTGTTCCTGGTCAGCCGCAAGGACGGCGTGCGCGACCTGATCCGTCATCTGCGCGCACCCCGCCCGGTGTACTACCTGCCCGACATGGACTTCGGCCGCCAGGGCTCGGTATTCGTGCCGTTCTTTGGCGTGCAGGCCGCGACCTTGCTGGCCACGGCCCAACTGGCGCAGAAATGGAACGCGGCCGTCATGCCCATCGTCGGGTTCTGGAACCCGGAAACCGGCCGCTACCATGTGGACGTGCTGCCGCCGCTGGAAAACTTCCCCGGCGACGACACGCTGGAAGCCGCCACCGCCCGTCTGAACCGCGAGCTCGAAACCTGGGTGCGCCGCTGCCCCAGCCAGTATTACTGGGTGCACCGCCGCTTCAAGACCCGCCCGCCGGGCGAGGCCAAACTGTATTAAGGCGCTGGCCTCGCGTTGGCCACGCACCGGCCGCCAACGCGTTCCCGCAAGCAGGCTGCGTTTGAATAATGGGCGATAATCGCGAAATGAACTGGAACTTCACCAAAATGCATGGCGCAGGCAATGATTTCGTCGTGCTCGACGGGGTCCGCCAAACCATCGACATGACGCCCGAACGCGCCCGCGCGCTGGGCGACCGCCACTTTGGCATCGGCGCCGACCAGATCCTGCTGGTGGAACGCGCCACCCGCCCCGACGCCGATTTCCGCTACCGCATCTTTAATTGCGACGGCAGTGAAGTCGAGCACTGCGGCAATGGCGCGCGTTGTTTTGTGCGCTTCGTGCATGAACAAGGCCTGTCCGACCGCAATCCGCTGCGCGCCGAAATCGCTACCGGCATCCTCGTGCTGGACGAAGGCGACGACGAACAGGTCACCGTGGAAATGGGCAGCACCCGTTTCGACCCCCCCTCGCTTCCCTTTGACACCGCCGGCCTGCCTTCGCAGACCCAAGGCGAAGACACGCTCTGGGAATTGACGCTGGATACGCCCGCTGGCGTGGCCAACAAGGTGTTGCTGTCGGCCGTGGCCATCTCGAACCCCCACGCGGTGCAAGTGGTTGACGACGTGGACACTGCGCCCGTCGCCATCCAGGGCCCGCTGATCGAAACCCATCCGCGCTTTGCACGCCGCGTCAACGCCGGCTTCATGCAAGTCGTAGACCGCCACAACATCCGCCTGCGCGTGTTCGAACGCGGCGTGGGCGAAACGCTGGCTTGCGGCACTGGCGCCTGCGCCGCCGTCGCAGCCGGCATCCGCCGCGGCCTGCTGGAATCTCCTGTGCGTGTACAAACGCGCGGCGGCGTCCTCACCATTGCCTGGAACGGCGAACAACTGCGCATGACCGGCCCCGCCGAATCCGTGTTCGCCGGGCAGGTCGACATCGACAAGCTCGTCTTTTCCATGGCGCTGAATCGCTGACCTTATGACTGATACTTCTTTCACCGCCCAGGACATCGCCGCTTTCCTGCAAGACCACCCCGGTTTCTTCGATGAACACGCCGAGGTGTTCGCCACCCTGCAAGTGCCGCACCCTCACGGCTCGCGCGCCATTTCGCTGGGTGAACGCCAGATCCTGACGCTGCGCGAACGCAACCGCGAACTGGAATGGCGCCTGCAAGAACTGGTGCGCAACGCCACCGCCAACGAAAGCATCGGCACGCACGTGGCCAAATGGTGCTGCCGCCTGCTGTCTGAAATCGACCCGCAGCGCGTGCCGGGCGAAATCGCGCTGGGCCTGGCCGAGCAATTCGACATCAACCACGTGGCGCTGCGCTTGTGGAACCTGTCTGAATTGCCCGCAACCGGCTACGGCGAAGCGGTATCGGAAGACGTGCGCACGTTTACCGACAGCCTGAAAACGCCGTACTGCGGCACCGACACCGAGTTCGAAGCCGCCGGCTGGCTGGACAGCAAGCCGAAGTCGCTGGCGCTGGTGCCGTTGCGGCTGGAAGCCGATGGCCCCGCCGTTGGCCTGCTGGTGCTGGGCTCTGACGACGCCGAACGTTTCACGCCCGACATGGGCACCACCTTTCTTGAATCCATCGGCCAACTGGCTTCGGCAGCGCTGCACCGCCTGAACCCGGCCTCGCCGAAGGCGTAGCGCAGCACGACGGAGCGGGCGGCCATGAGAGAGGCATCGCAAGGTACGGAACCCAGCGCACTGCCCGATCCCATGCAGGCGTGGCTGCGGCATCTGGAAACCAACCGCCGCTACTCGCCCCACACGCTGGATGGCTACCAGCGTGAGCTGCACTTTCTGCGCGAGCTTGCCGACAAGGCTCGGCTGCCCTTGGACAAGGTGTCCAACGGCCACATCCGTCAGTTCGTTGCGCGGCTGCACGCGCAAGGCCGTGGGCCTCGCAGCCTGGCGCGCACGCTGGCGGCCTGGCGCGGCTTTTATCAATGGTGGGCGCCCGCTGCGGGCATGGCGGGCAACCCCGTGGCCGGCGTGCGCGCGCCCAAGGCGCCGCGCGGTCTGCCCAAGGCGCTGTCGGTGGAACACACCCAGGCATTGCTGGACCGCGCCCCCGCCAAGGTAGCGAACGAGGCCACGGCCTTGCGCGACCAGGCCATGCTGGAACTGCTGTATTCCAGCGGCTTGCGGTTGTCGGAACTGGTGGGGTTGGATCTGCGCTACGTGCGCACGGCCGACTACGAATCGCGCGGCTGGCTGAAGCTGGACGAGGCCGAGGTCGAGGTGCTAGGCAAGGGCGGCAAGCGCCGCTCGGTGCCGGTGGGCCAGGCCGCTATTGCCGCGCTGCAAAAATGGATCGCGGCCCGGCCGCAACTGGCGCCGCCGTCAGCCGCGCCGGAAGATGCCGCCGCCCTGTTCCTTGGCACGCGCGGCAAACGCATTTCACCGCGTGTCGTGCAACTGCAATTGGCGCAGATTGCGCAGCAGGCGGGGCTGCCCACCCACGTGCACCCGCACGTGCTGCGCCACAGCTTCGCCAGCCACGTGCTGCAATCGGCGCAGGATCTGCGCGCCGTGCAAGAGATGCTGGGCCACGCCAATATCTCGACCACGCAGGTCTACACACGGCTGGATTTCCAACATCTGGCCAAGGCCTACGACCAGGCCCATCCGCGCGCAGGGCGCAAATCCTGAATTGGTTTCGGCGCCGGGCGAGCTTCGGTGGGCTCGATACGCCCTACCCGCCTCCCGCCACCATGCCGCCCAGCAGCATGATGCCCAGCAGTAGCACGGCGACCGCGGCCAACGCTTCCACACCGTAGCGCACGCGCGCCGCGCC
>CAJYKY010000139.1 GCA_913775005.1 uncultured Achromobacter sp. | reverse complement strand
CGCTTGAGCGCGTCGGGCGGCCCCGCCTGACGCGCTCAAGCGGCTGGCCGGGGTTGGCGTGCGCGTTGTGACCGTGCCGGACGCGCCCTCGGTGGACTCGCTGAAGGCGCGCGTGCGCGCCGTGGCGGACGCTTTGGGTGTGGCGGCAGCGGGTGAACGCATGGTGGATGACATCACGCAGGAACTCGCCCGCGCCGAGGCGTTGCCGGCCACGCGCGCCCGCGCGCTGATGCTGATCAACCGTACCGGCACACCGCAAGGCGCGGGCCGCGACACCGCCGCCAGCGAGGTCATGCATCTGGCCGGGCTGGACAACGTGTTGCAAGGTCAGCAAGGCTACAAGCCCCTGTCGGCCGAAGCCGTCGGCGCATTGGCGCCGGATCTGATCGTGGTGACGCAGGCATCGCTGGAAGCCACCGGCGGCATGGAGAAATTCCTGCGCCTGCCCGGCATCGCGGCGACGCAGGCGGCCGCCAAGCGCCGCGTCGTGGTCATGGACGACTTGCTGATCCTGGGCATGGGGCCGCGCCTGCCCGTGGCGCTGACCCAGCTCAAGCAAGAGGTTGCGAATGTCATGGCGCGTTAGCGCGCCTTGGGCGTTGGGCGGGCTGACGCTGGCCTTGTTGCTGGCCGTGCTGGCTGCGACGGCCAGCGGCGCCGTCTCCATTCCGCTGCGCGAACTGCCTTCGATCCTGTTCGGCACGCCCACGCCTGACAACGCGTTGTGGCATAACGTGCTGATCGACATCCGCCTGCCTCGCGTGCTTTTTGCCGTAGTGACGGGGGCAGGCCTGGCGATCGCGGGCGCGGCCATGCAGGCGCTGTTTCGCAACCCCTTGGCCGAACCCGGTTTGATCGGTATCTCGGCGGGCGGCGCGCTAGGTGCCGTGGCCGCCATTGTGCTGACGTCGGGCGGCTTCTGGATTACGGCACCGTCGGCATTTGCCGGCAGCTTGCTGGCCACGTTGTGCGCCTACGCGGTGGGCCGGCGCGTGCCGGGCGTGGCCGGGCTGTTGCTGGCGGGCGTGGCCATCACGGCCATGTCATTCAGCCTGATCGGCCTTTTCACCTTTGTGGCCACCGATGCGCAACTGCGCGACCTGACCTTCTGGAACATGGGCAGCCTCGGCGGCGCAAACTGGAAGATTCTGGCGTTTCTTGGGCCATGGGTACTGCTGGTCAGCGTGTGGCTGATCCGCCAATGGCGTGTCATGAACGCCTTGCTGCTGGGTGACCGCGAAGCGCAGCACCTGGGCTTTTCGCTCAAGCGCGTGCGGGCGCGGCTGGTGCTGGCCAGCGCGCTGATCGTCGGCCCCTTGGTGCCGGCCGAGCTGCCCATCGGCCTGATCACGGGTCTGGTGGGCGGCCCGTTTTTCCTGTGGCTGCTGGCCCGGGGCCGGAGGATAGGCTGATGCTTGCCGCACAGGATCTAACGTTGTCGCGAGGCGGCCAGCGCATTCTGACGCGGGTGTCGCTGGACCTGCGGCCCGGCGAAGTCGTGGGCCTGTTGGGCGCCAACGGCGCGGGCAAGTCCACCTTGCTTGCCGCGATGGCCGCAGAGCTGTCGCCGGATGCCGGCCACGTGCACATGCAGGGTGAACCGCTGGCCGGCATCGCTTACGGGCAGCAGGCGCGCCAGCGTGCCGTGCTGCCGCAAAAGCCTGGCCTGACGTTCGACCTGGCCGTCAATGAAGTGGTCGCCATGGGGGCCTATCCGTTTCCGGAGCTGTCGCCTGCCGACGTCGACACGCTCGTGCACGACGCGCTGGCATTGGCCGACGCCGCGCATCTGGCCGGGCGCCGTTACCCGGAATTGTCCGGCGGCGAGCAGCAGCGTGTGCAGTTTGCACGCGTGCTGGTGCAGTGCCGCGCCGCCCGGCAGCCCGGCGAGCCGCGCTATCTGCTGCTGGATGAACCTACCGCCAGCCTGGACCCCAAGCATCAGACCGATCTGTTGCGCCGCGCGCGGGACCTGGCGCTGACCGGCAATACGGGCGTACTGGTGATCCTGCACGACATGAACCTTGCGGCGCGCTGGTGCGACCGCCTGCTGCTGCTCAGCGGCGGCAGCACCATCGCGCTCGGCACGCCCGAAGCCGTGCTGACGCCGGCCAATCTGTATCTGGCCTATGGCATCGACGCACAGGTGATCGCGCATCCCTTGCAGCCCGGCCGCCTGCTGGTGCTGACGGACTGACGCGGGCGCGCAGGCGTACGTGGGGTCAGCAGAAGACATCGCCCATGGCCAACGCGGGCAGGCCGCCGCCAGCCCGCTAAAATAGATGAACTTCAAATCGGCGAACCTTCGTGGTTCGCTCATTTCATTCATCATCCAACAGGATCCGTGTCATGCCCTCTTTTGACGTCGTCTCCGAAGTCGACAAGCACGAACTCACCAACGCCATCGACCAGGCGAACCGCGAACTGTCCACGCGGTTCGACTTCAAGGGCACCGACGCCAAGTTCGAACTGGAAGGCTTCGTCGTGACCCAGGTCGCTTCCAGCGCGTTCCAGCTCAAGCAGATGCTGGATATCCTGCGCGGCCGCCTGTCGGCGCGCGGCATCGACGTGCGCTGCCTGGACGTGGCCGACCCCCTGGAAAACCTGGGCGGCGCCCGCCAGAAGGTCACCATCAAGCAAGGCATTGAACAGCCGATCGCCAAGAAGCTGATCGCCGCCATCAAGACCGCCAAGCTCAAGGTGGAATCCCAGATCAACGGCGACAAGCTGCGCATCACCGGCAAGAAGCGCGACGATCTGCAAACCGCCATCGCGCTCTTGAAAAAGACCGACGTTGACCTGCCCCTGCAGTTCGAAAACTTCCGCGACTGACCCGCAAGCCCGCCGCCATGGGGCATTCCAGCGAACTGCAATTGGTGGTGGAACTGGCGCGCGCCGGCGGCATGTCGGCCGCCGCCCGCCAGCTCGATGTGACGCCCGCCGCCGTCAGCAAACGCCTGGCGCAGATTGAATCGCGGCTGGGGGTGCGCTTGTTCAACCGCAGCACCCGGCGCTTAAGCCTCACGGCCGAAGGCGAGGTCTACCTGGAAAGCGCCCGCCGCATTCTGGGCGACATCGAAGACCTGGACGCGCTGATTGCCAGCCGCCAGGACAGCCCACGTGGCAAGCTGAAAGTCAACGCGCCGCTGGGCTTTGGCCGTACGTACATCGCGCCCGTCATCGCGGACTTTGCACAGAAATATCCCGAGGTGTCGTTGCAGCTTCAGCTGACGGACACGCCCGCTGATTTTGTGCGCGATGCCTTTGACGTGGCGATCCGCTTTGGCGATCAACCCGACACCCGCCTGATCGCGCGCAAGATCGCGCCCAACCGGCGCCTGGTGTGCGCGTCACCCGGTTACCTGAAAACGCATGGCGTGCCCGTCACGCCGCAAGACTTGGCGCGCCATCAGTGCATCGTGCTGCGCCAGAACGAAGACGCCTACAGCCTGTGGCGCTTCACGCGCGGGCGGCGCAGCGAAACCATCAAGGTGCGCGGCGGCCTGAGCAGCAATGATGGCGAGGTGACGCTCACGTGGGGGCTGGCGGGGCTGGGCATTCTGCAACGCGCGGAATGGGACCTGGCGCGCTACCTGCGCAGCGGCCGGCTGGTGCGCGTGCTGGAAGATTACGATCTGCCGCAGGCGGACATCTATGCCGTCTTCCCGGAACGCCATCACCTGTCAGCGAAGGTGCGCGTGTTTGTGGATTTTCTGGTGCAGTACTTTCAGCAGGATACGGACGCGCGCTGGTAGCGGGCATCGCGTGACGTCGCCCAGCCCGCCGCGCGATGCTGAGCTTCATCGCACCCGTCGCACGCCATCCCGCTCCATCGCATCACCCCGCCGACCACAGATGCTGCGCCGCATACGCGCGCCACGGCCGCCACGCCTCTGCCCGCGCCAGCAGCTGCACCGGCGTATAAGCGCGCGACTCCAGTTTCTCCAGCGCGCGGATCAGCCCGATATCCGCATACGGAAACGCGTCCGGCTCGCGCAACTGCCGCAAGGCGATGTATTGCGCCGTCCACTCGCCGATGCCGCGTATCCCGCGCAAGCGCTTGACGGCGTCATCCAGGCTGGTGCCGGCATCGAACAGCTGCGGATCATCCACCGCCGCCTGTCCCACCGCCGACAGCGTGGCGGCGCGGCTGCGCGGCATGCCCAGCGTCGCCAGCTCGGCGCCCGCCACGACTTCCGGCGTGGGAAACACGTGCGTCAGCCCGTCTTCCGGCTGCGGATATCGGGCTGATCCGCGCGCTGGAGAAACTGGAGTCGCGCGCTTATACGCCGGTGCAGCTGCTGGCGCGGGCAGAGGC
>CAJYKY010000138.1 GCA_913775005.1 uncultured Achromobacter sp. | reverse complement strand
TGGACAGGCTGTCGTGATGGGTTCGCACAAGCGTGCGCACGGAAGGCATGCGCTGGGCGGGCGCCAGAACGCCCGTTTGGATGGCGCGCCGGTAGTGGTTCGCCAGGCGGAGGTACAGCGGTTGTGGGTCCATGCGCCGATCATGCTCCCCGAGGTTGGACGGAAGGAAGGCACAGATGGACGAAAAGTACACCATAACAGCGGTGAAATCGAGAGTCTGCATCGGTACAGAAAGCGTCTGTGTGTGGCTGTTGCCCAAAGCAGGGCGCGCGTAGCCTGTCATGGTCCGAATGGAGAATGATGATGACCCCAGATACCTATCCCGACCCCTTGGCTCAACGCCTGGAAATCGCTGCCGGCGCCACCCGCACGATGGTGCTGCGCGCGGGTGCAACGCTGGTTTGCATGACGGGCAGCGTGCGTGTGCAAGAAGCCGCCGCAGGCGCCGAAGCCGCGAGCAGCTTGCTTCTGCCCGTATCCGCGCGCGTCAATGCGGGAGAAGCGCATGGCGTTGCGTCAACGGGTATGGTCCGCGTCACGGCATTGCGTACCGCCGACGTGATCTGTGTGGATGTTCCTGGCCCCATTTCCCGGTTTTTGGGGGCGGCGGCCAAGATATTTCACTTGAATCGCCCCAAAATGGTGAAAAAAGGCCTGGGTGCGCTGCACAAGATTTCATAATGGTGTATGATTCATCACATCAGACGCGGGGTGGAGCAGTCTGGCAGCTCGTCGGGCTCATAACCCGAAGGTCGTAGGTTCAAATCCTGCCCCCGCAACCAGTTTTAAAAAAGCCGCGACAATGTCGCGGCTTTTTTTTGCGCTGAATCAACGGGTGCTGTCGTCCGGAGTTTCCCGGGGGCTTTCAAGCGCACATCGCTGCATCGCTGCGCTACCATGAGCCACGCGCGCAAGTTCGCGCCGAACTCGAGGAGGGTCCATGGGTACCGCAAAATACGATCATCCTGGTTATGTCGCCGATACCGGCGCTGAAGGCAAGTATCACGTGGGCATCTGGTGCCCGCATGGCTATCCCGCCCACATCCATATTGGCCGTCCTGCAGAGCGCGGTGATCCCCAGGCGCTGCTGCGTCTGCGCATCCCAGATGGCGTTTTCCAATCTTTGCCAGACGATCCCGAAACCCTGTGCCGACGCGCGCTAGGGCAGGCGATGGGCGCCGGATTGCTGCGATCGGTCGCAGTGGATGGCGAATATCAGGAGCTTCGGTTCGAGCTGGATTCAGAACCGTGGTCAGGTCCGATGCAAGCGGCAGGCAACGCCTGACGCGGGAAGTTACCCACAGCGACTGTGGACAAGCCTTGGGATAGCCTTTGCGCATGTTCAATTAGTCGTGTCAAAACAATGGCTTGGCGCATGCGGTCAATAAGTGGCCGGCGCCGGGCCTTTTTTTTGCCCGCGGGCGGCGGCGGGGCGGCCAAATCGTCATGCGACAATCCTTCCCCCTGATCCCGCAGATCCGCCTGGCGCGGAACCCCCGTCACTGTTCGCCTCGGCCCGTCTTTCATGTCCTGCCTTTTCCCAAACGTATCCACCCGACCCGGACAACACCATGACCGCTAACGCACAACAGCGCGTCGCGGTGATCGGCGGCGGCCCGGCGGGGCTGATGGCGGCAGAAGGCCTGGCCGCGCAAGGCCTGCTGGTGGAAGTGTTTGACGCCATGCCGTCGGTGGGCCGCAAGTTCCTGATGGCTGGGCGCGGCGGTCTGAACCTGACGCATAGCGAGCCGGCCGAGCCGTTTCTTGCCCGCTATGGCGCGCGCGCGCCCGAGGTCTCGCCCTGGCTCGCGGCCATGGATGCCGCCGCTTTGCGCGACTGGGCGCATCAATTGGGCGTCCAGACGTTTGTGGGATCGTCAGGCCGGGTATTTCCCCAAGAGATGAAGGCCGCGCCGCTGTTGCGCGCGTGGCTGACGCGGCTGCGTGCAAGCGGGGTGCGCTTTCATATGCGTCACCGCTGGCTGGGCTGGGCGCCAGGGCAGGCGCCGTCGCCGGCCATGCTGCGCTTTGATACGCCGGATGGCGAAAAGCTTGCGTCTGCGGACGCCGTGGTGTTGGCCTTGGGCGGCGGCAGCTGGGCCAAGCTGGGCTCAGATGGCGCCTGGGTCGATGGCTTGCAGGCACACGGCATTCCGGTTGCGCCGCTGCGTCCGGCCAATTGCGGCTTCGACGTCGACTGGTCTGAACACTTCCGACAGCGTTACGCCGGCCTGCCCGTCAAATCGGTGTCGATGTCCTGCGGTCCGGCTGCACCTGCCCGGCAGGGCGAATTCGTGGTGTCCGAAACGGGCATCGAAGGCAGTCTTGTCTATGCGCTGTCCGCCTGCCTGCGTGATCGTATCGACGCGGATGGCAGCGCGATCGCCATGCTGGATCTGGCGCCGGATTGGAGCGCGGAAAAGGTCATGGCCGCCGTGACGCATCCGCGTGGCGCGCGGTCGATGTCCAGCCATCTGCAAAGCCGCATGGGCTTGACCGGGGTGAAGGCGGGCTTGTTGCGCGAATGCGCCTCGGCAGACGATTTCAAGGATCCGGCGCGCCTGGCCCAACGCATCAAGGCCTTGCCCGTCACGTTGGCACGCGCACGTCCCATCGACGAGGCCATCAGTACGGCGGGCGGCGTGTGCTTTGACGCCGTGGACGCCGGCTTGATGTCGAAATCAGCGCCGGGCGTCTTCTGCGTTGGGGAGATGTTGGATTGGGAAGCGCCGACCGGCGGCTACCTGTTGACCGCCTGCATGGCCAGCGGAAAGGTCGCGGCGGCAGGGGTAGGGCGCTATCTGGATGCTACCCGCCAACGGCCGCCCCTCGGTCTGGATCAGGAACCCGTGGGGTAGGGCGACAAGCCGAGCGGCGCGCGTGGCGCCAGGTCACCCACCACATGGCCCACGACGGGCGGGCCGCCTTCGGGCTGCGTGATGATGCCGATCACTCGCGTGATGGCGCCAGCGGGAATGTCAGTGCCATGCGCGGGGTCTTGCACCAGCTGCCAGATCGTGGCGCTGGGCGGGCCATCGGTTTGCGTTTCCGTGGCCGTGTCCAGGCAACTGCGGGCAAAGAAGGACCAGTCTGAAGCGTTACAAGGCAAGCCGTGTGCGGTGGCCAGGCGGGCCAGCGCCAGAGGTGCATCCGCTTGGCTCGCGGCGTGTTGGGCGGCGGCGCCCAGCGTGACGTCCAGCGACAGCAAGCGGAGAAACTCTACGACATTGTCAGTATTCATTGCGGGTTCTCCTCTAGGGCTGTTCTGGTCCTGAACCGATAGCCTGCTGGCGGGCTCCGGCGGGTGGGCGGGAGGCGTTAACCTGGCCCTTGGCCCAACATCGACACGAGCGACTTTTTCAGCCGCGCGGAGAAGATGGGTACCGTGTGGGAAACGCCGTTGCGATCAACGCCTTCCTTGAGTTCGACGGATTGCCCCAGAAAAATTTCCGGCGCGGCGTTGATGTCGTTATAGCGGGCAAGCAAGTGATCCACTTGCCCTTGCGCGTCAGCCAGTGTGCTGCTGTCCGCCAGCTTGCCGGCGGCATGGGCTTGCAAAATTCGGTGCAGATCGTCGATAAACAGCGCCAAAGCCGCTTGACCACGGCATTGAGGCTGTTCCCAGCCCCAACCTTCGTGGCCGGCGCCAGCGTTCTGCGAAACAGGTTTTTTAGTCATTTGCGAATCCTAATCCATTGCCGCCAAATACGCGACAGGCGGGGCTGGCCGGGATTGTCACGGTCGCGTAAGACGGGTTACGGGGTTTCGATGGCGCACGTTACAAAGTGCTGAGGATGACAGGGGCGGTCACATCCCCATCTGCGCAAATCAGAACCTTTGCGGTATGCTGGCTTCGGTTTTCTAGCCCAAGACAGGAGATGTTTATGAAGAACAAAGTCGTTCTCGTCATGCTGCTTTCGATTGCCGCGCTTTCGGCGGGCTGCAACACCATGGCAGGCGCTGGGAAGGATATCCAGCGCGGCGGCGAAAAGATCGAGGGCGCTGCGAACAAATAGTCCGCAACGCTCCTTAGCCGCAGGCTGGCGCAAGGCCACGCGCGAAATGTCCAACATTTCTCGCGTGGCCTTTTTGCTGCCGCTGGCATAATCGCGGAAGTCCGAATTTCATCGCGGGAAGAATCATGCGCAAGTCAGTATGGGTAGGTGTCACGTTGGCGGTGTTGTTGGCCGGCTGCGCCAGCAAAGGAATCTACGAAGACC
>CAJYKY010000137.1 GCA_913775005.1 uncultured Achromobacter sp. | reverse complement strand
GGCAACCCTTCAAATATCAAGGGTTGCGTGCAATTCGCGGGATTGTAACGCGATCAGGCAGCTTTGGCGGCCAGTTTGGTCTTGTACAGCCAGTCCTTGTAGTCATCCAGGTCGCCATCAAAAGGCTTCACGGCGCCGTCGGCCACGATGATGAACTCGTCGGTGGTGGCGCGCAGCAAATGGCGATCGTGCGACACCAGCATCAAGGTGCCTTCAAACTGCGCCAGCGCCGTCGTCAGCGCCTCGCGCGTTTCCAGGTCCAGGTGGTTGGTCGGTTCATCCAGCAGCAACAGGTTCGGGCGTTGCCAGACGATCAGCGCCAGCGCCAGCCGGGCCTTTTCGCCGCCGGAGAACGGCGCGATGGAGCTGGTGGCCATGTTGCCGTTGAAGTTGAAGCTGCCCAGAAAGTTGCGCAGCTCTTGCTCGCGCACGGTGGGCGCGATCTTGGTCATGTGCCACAACGGCGATTCGTCGTGACGCAGCATTTCCACCTGATGCTGGGCGAAGTAGCCGATCGACAAGCCCTTGTTGAACTGAGTGTCGCCCGCCAAGGTTTGCAGATCGCCTGCAATGGTCTTGATGAACGTGGACTTGCCCGCGCCGTTGATGCCCAGCAGGCCGATACGCTGGCCCGCTTGCAGCGAAAAGTTGATGCCCGACACGATGATCTTGTCGGACGTGGCCTGCGTGTCTTCGTCTTCAACGCGATAGCCCGCGCTGACCTTGTCCATGGTCAACAGCGGATTGGGCGCGCGCAGCGGTTCGCGGAACTCGAACGAAAATTCAGCGGCAGCGCGCAAGGGCGCCACTTCTTCCATGCGGGCCAGCGCCTTGATGCGGCTCTGCGCCTGGCGGGCCTTGCTGGCCTGCGCCTTGAAGCGGTCGATAAATGATTGCAGGTGCGAACGTTGCCGCATCTGTTTTTCCATCATGCCTTGCGCCAGTTCCAGCTGCGCGGCGCGCTGGCGTTCAAACGACGAATAGTTGCCCGAATAGCGCTTGAGCTTGCGTTCGTCGATATGCACGATGACGTTGACGACGCCGTCCAGGAAATCGCGGTCATGCGAGATGACGATGAGCGTGCCCGGATAGCGCTTGAGCCAGTCTTCCAGCCAGATGATGGCGTCCAGGTCCAAGTGGTTGGTGGGCTCGTCCAGCAGCAGCAGGTCGGACGGGCACATCAGCGCTTGCGCCAGATTCAGGCGCATGCGCCAGCCGCCGGAAAAGCTGGTGAGCGGCAGGTGCATCTGTTCCTGCGTAAAGCCCAGGCCAGTCAGCAGCTGTTCGGCGCGCGAGTGCACCGTGTAGGCATCGGCATCGGCCAGCGCGGCGTAGATGTCGCCCATGCGCAAGCCGTTTTCGGCGCTTTCGGGTTCGGCTTCTAACGCGGCCAGTTCCGCTTCCAGCTTGCGCAGCGTGACGTCGCCGTCGATGGCGTATTCGATGGCCGGGCGGTCCAGCGCGGGCGTTTCCTGCGCGACATACGCCATGCGCCAGCTGGACGGGTAGTCCAGGTCGCCCTGGTCCGCGTGCAAGGTGCCGCGCAAGAGGCCGAACAGGCTGGACTTGCCCGCGCCGTTGGCGCCGATCAGGCCGATTTTGTCGCCGGGGTTAAGCAGCAGGTCGACCTTGTCGAGCAAGGGCTTGACGCCGCGCATGAGTGAAACTTGTTGGAAGCGGATCATGAATCTGGGGCAGGGGTGGCGCGGCTGGCGCGCGGCAAGGCTCCCGCCACAAGGTGCGGCGCAAAGAAGTGAACCGAAGAGAGGTCGCGCCATGCCGGGAAATCCATCTTGGGCATGCGGGGCATGATGCGCGAAAGGGCGAAAAGACGCGACGCCGGGTCAGGGCGTCAGGCTATCGTGGGCAGTATTGTACCTGTTCAGGCCCGCGCGATTGCCGCAGCCAGCGCCAGCAGCCGCTCGGCGTCCGCAGCGTGCAGGTTTTCCACCAGCGCGCCGTCCACCACGGCCACGCCCAGACCGGCGGCTTGCGCCGCGCGCCAGGCGTCCAGGCGTTTGCGCGCGCAGGCCAGTTCTGCGTCGGTGGGTGCGAAGGCCGCGTTGGCGGCCGCGATCTGATTGGGATGGATCAACGTCTTGCCGTCAAAGCCTTCGTCGCGCCCTTGGCGGCAGGCGTCGGCCAGGCCTGCGTCGTCTTGCAGGTCCAGGTGCACGCCATCGAGCACCGCCAACCCATGGGCGCGCGCGGCCATCACCGCCAGCGACCGCGCCAGCAGCGTTCCGTCGCGGCGCGGCGTGTGGCGCGCGTGCAGGTCTTTGACCAGGTCCGACGTGCCGACGACGATCGCAGCCAGGCGCGCATGGCCTGATGCGATGGCGTCCAGCCGCAGAAAGCCCAGCGGTGTTTCGGCCATGGCCCACAGCGGCAGATCAGGCGGTGCGCCCGCAGCGTCCAGCGCATCGGCCAGGGCCGTCAGTTGCGCGGCGGATTGCACCTTGGGCAACAGCACCGCGTGCGCGCCGGCTTGGGCGATGGCGCGTATGTCGTCATGGCCCCAAGGCGTGTCCAGCGCGTTGATGCGCACGATGCATTCGCGGTGGCCAAAGCCGCCTTCGCGCAAGGCGGCCGCAACCTGTTCGCGGGCCAGCGCCTTGGCGTCGGGCGCCACGGCGTCTTCCAGATCAAGAATCAACGCGTCCGCATCCAGCGTGCGCGCCTTGGCCAGCGCGCGTGCGTTGGCGCCGGGCATATACAGGACAGAACGGCGGGGCCGAGGGGCCGGGGCAGGGGGCTGGGTCGTCGTCATACGCTTATCCGTTCATCCATCCAGTCGTTCGTCGAGGCACCCGCGCCACCGCAGGCTCAGGGCTTCAGATTGCCCACCACCTGTACAGGCGTGGTGCACACATAGCCCACGCCATACACGGTGCGTATGCCGATGTCGCCACCGGCCAGCGCGCGCAGCTTGCGGCGCAGACGGTGCATATGGGCATCGAGCCGGTGCGTGTCGTAGGCGTCGGCGCTGGCGCCCAGCGCTTCCACCAGGCGGTTGCGCGTCAAGGGCAGCGGCGCCGCCTGAATCAACGCGCCGATCAGCCGGCTTTCGGTATCGGTGATGTCCACGCTGACCTGGCCCGGCGACACCAGCGTGCGGCGGGCGGGGTCGAATCGCCAGACCTCGGCCTGCGCATCGTCCAGGCCGGGCGCGGGCACCACGCGCAGTCGGCGCGATAAGGACACCAGCGTCGCGCCCAGTTCGGCCAGGTTGACGGGCTTGGTCAGGTAGTGGTCGGCGCCCAGGCTCAAGCCCGACACCTTGTCTTCACTCAGCAGGCGCCCGGTCAGCATGATGATGCCCATCGACGGATACGTGGTGCGCAGATGGGATACGCGGGTCAGCGCGTCGCCGTCGGGCAGCATGGCGTCCAGCACCAGAATGCCGGGGGTGAC
>CAJYKY010000136.1 GCA_913775005.1 uncultured Achromobacter sp. | reverse complement strand
AACAGCTCCCCTAGGCGGCCCCCCCCCTAGGCGCCCCCCCCCAGCCGCGCATCCTCCCCCCAGGTGCGCGGCTGAATTTCTTGGTCGCCGCGACGACCCCGCCGTCAATTCCCCTGGCGGCCACCCGGCATCCCACAGCTGTTACAAGCCGTTGGCCGACGCGCCGAGGCAACGTGACTCGCCTTACAATGCGTCGGTGCAAAGCCTTGATTCCCCCTCTTCGCTAAGCCGTTACCTGCGGTGGCTGGGCGCTCCCGCCCAGCACTATCTGCGCATCGGCATTGCAATATCGCTGTTGGTGCACGCCGGCGCACTGGCGTGGCGCTTTGGCGCGCCCGCGCTGAACCGCCCGCCCGTCACCAGCCTGGAAGTGGTGCTGCTGAACGCGCGCAGCGAAACCCCACCCGAGGCCCCGAAGGCACAGGCGCAGAATCAGATGAGCGGCGGCGGCAACGCCGAACGCGGCATGAGCACCACCCCCTTGCCCCAGACGGGCAATTCCGCTGAAACCATCGTGCTGGACGCCATGCGCCGCCGCCAGGTCCAGCTGGAAGCCGAACAGACCCGCTTGATGACACAACTGCGGTCGGCAGAGAAGGCGGGGCTGGAACGCCAGGCCGTCAACCCCTGGCCTGACGGCACCGACCTCGGGCAAGACGCCCAGGATCAGGCCAGCGTGATCCAGAACGCGCAGGTCGCCGCGCTAGCCGCCCGCGTGCAGCAATACAGTGCCGAACCCCGCAAGCAATTCATCGCCCCGTCGGCCGAAGCGTCACGCTATGCCGCCTACCTGGACGCCTGGCGCTCGCGGATCGAAGCGGTTGGCACCCAGCACTATCCCGACGAGGCGCGCGGGCGCATCTACGGCAGCCTGCGCATCACGGTGTCGGTGCGCGCCGATGGCAGCATCGCCAACGTTGAAATCGACCAGCCTTCGCCGCACGCCGTGCTGAACCAGGCGGCGCGCCGCATCGTCCAGCTGGCCGCGCCCTTCCCCCCGTTCCCCCCCGATATCGCCCGCGATACCGACGTGCTGGTCATCACCCGCACCTGGCATTTCGTCAACGACACCCTGGAAACCCAAGCCCAATGACCGAGGCGCCCCCTCTTGCCCGCTACGCCGTCATCGGCAATCCCATTGCGCACAGCCGTTCGCCTCAGATCCATGAGATGTTTTCCCGCCAGACGGGCAAGCCGCTGCGCTATGAGCGCCTGCTGGCGCCGGTGGACGGGTTTACCGCCGCGGTGGCCGCATTCGTGGCGGACGGCGGGCTGGGCTTGAATGTCACGGTGCCGTTCAAGCTGGACGCCTACGCGCTAGCCGCCGGCCGCCTGTCGGCCCGGGCCAGGCTGGCCGGCGCGGTCAACACGCTGTCCTGGCGCGACGGCGCCTGGCACGGCTGCAACACCGACGGCGTGGGCCTGGTGTCTGACCTGCTGCGCCTGGGCGTGCACCTTTCCGGCGCGCGCGTGCTGCTGGTCGGCGCGGGCGGCGCAGCCCGGGGCGTGCTGCAACCGCTGGCCGAAGCCGGCTGCGCCCGCATCCATATCGTCAACCGCACGGCGGCCAAGGCGCTGGAACTGGCCGACGCCTGGCGCGATACCGGCGTGTCGCCCGGTACTCAGGTATCAGCGGGCGGCCTGACCGACGCCGCCACGCCACAAGGCTGGAACCTGGTGATCAACGCCACGGCCAGCGGCCTGCAAGACGCCGCGCCTGATCTTCCCCGCGGGCTGTATGCCGCCGGCGCCGCCGCTTACGACATGATGTACGGCGCCCGCCCCACGGCCTTCATGAAACAGGCCGAAGCCGATGGCGCCGCCCTGACCGCCGACGGGCTCGGCATGCTGGTCGGGCAGGCCGCCGAAAGCTTTTTCATCTGGCACGGCGTACGCCCTGACCCGGCGCCCGTGCTGGCCGCGCTGCGCGAGGCGCTCGTGGCAGGACGTTGACCCGCATGGCAACGCGCAGCAAAGGCAAATCGTGGTTCCGGATCACCACCGGCGTGCTGATGGCGCTGGTGTGCGCCGTGTTGCTCTACCAATTCTGGCTGTTCGCGCAGGTCGTCTGGTACAACTACCGCGAACCCGGCAGCAGCGCCATCATGCGCGAAGAGCGTTCGCGGCTGCGCGAAGGCAACCCGGCGTTCCAGCTGCAATATGAATGGGCGCCCTACGACAAGATCAGCCGCAACCTCAAGCGCGCGGTGGTCGCCTCGGAAGACTCCAACTTCACCGAGCACGACGGCGTCGAATGGGACGCCATCCGCAAAGCCTGGGAATACAACCAGCGCCAAGAGGAAGCCGGGCGCAGCAAGATGCGGGGCGGCTCCACCATCACCCAGCAGCTGGCAAAGAACCTGTTTCTGTCCAGCTCACGCAGTTATCTGCGCAAGGGCCAGGAACTGGTGCTGACGTACATGATTGAGCACGTCATGTCCAAAGAGCGGATCCTTGAGCTGTATCTGAACGTGGCGGAATGGGGCGTGGGTGTTTTTGGCGCCCAGGCGGCAGCCAAGCACTACTTCAACACCTCGGCTGCCAACCTCAGCGCCAGCCAATCCGCCCGGCTGGCCGCCATGCTGCCCAACCCCCGCTTCTACGATGGTCACCGCAATTCCAACTATTTGAACTCTCGGGTCGGGGTGTTGACCCGCCGCATGCAGATGGTTGACATTCCCTGACACGCAAAAGCGTCCCTATCCCACCCCGCGGCGACGCGTTTCATGTCGGGATTTGTTAAGCTTTCACGTTTAGCGCTCCCCTTTCTTTTCATGCGTACCGCACGTCGCTACCTGGCCCGCGAAATCTATCGCTCTTGTGCAGTGGTCCTTACGGCCCTGCTCGGCCTTTTCACGTTCTTCGCGCTGGTGGACGACCTGGACAACGTGGGCGACAAGTTCTCCATGATGGCGCTGCTTTACATGCAGGCGCTGGCCATTCCCACCCGCTTGTATGACCTTCTGCCCATCGGGCTGCTGATCGGCGCGATTCTGGCGCTGGCAGGGTTGGCGCAACGTAACGAACTTGTCATCTTGCGGGTGTCTGGTGTCAGCGGCATGCGGCTGTTGCGCATGCTGTGGGTCGTCACCATCCCGCTGATGATCGGCGCCGCCCTGCTGTCCGAATACGTCACGCCGTGGGCCGAGATCAAATCCGGCGAAGCCAACCTGATGTTCCGGGGCAAAGCCGGCGGGGACCGCCTTAAAAGCGGCTACTGGTTCAAGGAACCCACCGCCAACGGCGGCACTCGCATCATCAACATCACCGAATTGAAGGGCGACGGCCAGGTCTCCGGCGTCACGCTGTACGAATTCAAGAAAGACTTGACGCTGTCCGTGCTGTCCACGGCGCCCACCGGCCTGTTCGCCCATGGCGACCTGGTGCTCAAGGACGTCTCGGAAACCCGCCTGGACGCCGACGCCTCCGAAGCGCTGGCCAACGCCCGGCCGCCCAAGAACCCGCCGGCCAGCGTCGTCAAGGTGCCCGAACGCACCATCGACACCACGCTCAGCGCTGAACGCCTTCTGGCCCGCGTGCTGACGCCGGAACGCATGTCCATCGTCACCTTGTTGGATTACGTGGAGTATTTACGCGACAACCAGCTGCAATATGGTCGACAGGTGGTCGCCCTGTGGCGCAAACTGGCGTACCCCTTCACGCTGCTGGTGATGATCACCATCGCCGCCCCCATCGGGCTGATGCAAACGCGCCGCGGCGGCGTGGGCGCCAAAGTCTTTATCGGCATTTTGCTGGGCGTGGGCTTCTTCATGCTCAATCAGCTGGCGCTGAACGTCGGCATGCTGGGCAAGTGGCCGCCCTGGCTCACTGCCCTGGGCCCGAACCTGGGCGCCATGGCGCTGGCGCTGGGCGCCATGAGCTACATGGAATACCGCCACACCATTACGCGTATCGTCCAACAACGTTGGCCTTGGAGTAAAAGTCCCGCATGAACGGCAGTATCTGGATGATCGGCGACGTGCAGGGATGCTGCTCGCCGCTGGATCGCTTGCTGTCCCACCCCGACCTGGTCGGCGACCCCCGGTCGCGCTTCTGGTTCGCCGGGGACCTGGTCAACCGTGGCCCGCAGTCGCTGGAAACCCTGCGTCGCATCATCGACCTGGGTGACCGCGCCACATCAGTGCTGGGCAACCATGACCTGCATCTGCTGGCCGCCGCCGCCGGGGTACGCAAGCCGTCCAAATCAGACACGCTCGAAGACATTCTTCGCGCGCCGGATGCGGCCGACCTGATCAACTGGCTGCGCTTCCGGCCGCTTGCGCATTTCGAGCAGAACCATCTGATGGTGCACGCCGGCACGCTGGCCAAGTGGGACGTGGCCAAGACGCTGTCGCTGGCGGGTGAAGTGCAGGACGCGCTGCGCGGCCCGAACTGGCAGAAGGCGCTGCAAAAGATGTACGGCAACGAGCCGGCCACGTGGAAGGAAGATCACACGGGCGGCAAGCGTCTGCGCGTCATCATCAATGCGCTGACGCGCATCCGGCTGTGCACGCCCAACGGCCACATGGAATTTGCCACCAAGGTCGCCCCCGGCGCCTGGCCCCCCGGGCTGGTGCCGTGGTTCGACGTGCCCAACCGCGCCACGCGCAACGTCACCACGGTGTTCGGCCATTGGTCCACGCTGGGCCTGCTGCAACGCCCCGATGTGATCTGCCTGGACACGGGCTGCGTCTGGGGCGGCGCGCTGACGGCGCTGCGCCTGCAAGACCGCAAACTCGTGCAGGTGAAGTGCTCGCAGTTCCAGGATCCGCTGTCGGAATGAAATACGGGGGCTAGGCCCCCGTTGTCATCAGTGCCGGATCTCGGCCAGGAACTTCTGCGCCCGCGCCGTCTGCGGCTGCGTGAAAAAGCCCTGCGGCGTACCCGTTTCCACGATGCGCCCCGCGTCCATGAACCACACCCGGTCAGCGACTTCACGCGCAAAACCCATCTCGTGCGTCACGCACACCATGGTCATCCCATCCTTGGCCAAGCCCTTCATCACCTGAAGCACCTCGCCCACCATCTCGGGATCCAGCGCGCTGGTGGGTTCATCAAACAGCATCACCGGCGGATTCATCGCCAGCGCGCGGGCAATGGCCACGCGCTGCTGCTGGCCGCCCGACAGCTGAGCGGGATACGCCTCTGCCTTGTGCGACAGCCCCACGCGCTCAAGCAGCTGCATCGCGCGTTCGCGGGCCTCGGGGCGGCGGGCGCGCTTCAGTTGCAGCGGCGCCAGCATCAGGTTTTCCAGCACCGACAGATGCGGGAACAGGTTGAACTGCTGGAACACAAAGCCGATGTGGCTGCGCAGCTGATCCAGGTGCACTTTGGGGCCGTAGATATCCTGCCCATTCACCTCGATCACGCCCTTCTGGATCGGCTCCAGCCGGTTCACGGTGCGAATCAAGGTCGACTTGCCCGACCCCGACGGGCCGCACACCACCACCACCTCGCCCTGCCGGACGGACTCGGTCACATCGGTCAGCGCCTGATAGTCGCCATACCACTTCTGTACTGCTGAAAATCGGATCATGTCGGCACCACTTTAGGGGCGGCCACCTGCCCGGCGCGTCGTCTGCCGATGCGTCTTTCGGTCAGGTGCACCAATGAGGTCAGGCCAAAATTCAAAATGAAATACGTCATCGCCAACAGGCCGAACACTTCAAACGGCTTGGTCAGCAACACGCTGTTGATCTGGTTGGCCGCGTAAGTCAGTTCCTGCACGCTGATCACGTAGGCAAGCGACGTTTCCTTCACCGTCGACACGAACTGGCTCAGCATGCTGGGCAGCATGTTGTAGAGCGCTTGCGGCAGAATCACGCGCCGCATCGTCTGCATGTACGACAGCCCCAGCGCACGGCTGGCTTCCTGCTGCCCGGGCGGCAAGGCCTGGATGCCGGCGCGGATGATCTCGGCCAGATAGGCGCTTTCGTAGCACACCAGCGCCACCACCATCGTCGTCGTGCCGGCAACGGGCCGGCCGATCAGCAGCGGCACGAAGAAGTACGCCCAGAAAATGAACATCAGCAGCGGCAGGCCACGCACCAGGTAGACCACCGCCGATGACGGCCAATAGAAGATCCGGTACGGGCTGATCCGGCCCAAGGCCAGCAACACGCCGCAAGGCAGCGCCAGCGCCAGGCTGATGGCCGCCAGGCCCAACGTGGCCACCAGGCCGCCGACCGGTCCGTGCGGATACTGCCCGATCAGCAGCAACAGCCAGTTGTCTTTCAGAATGTCCCACATGATCAGCGCACTCCCAGCGGACGATAGCGTCGTTGCAAGATCGCGCCGCCGCCCATGATCACGAACGACAACAGCAGATAGATGACCGTCACCACGGCATAAGCCTCAAAGGTGCGGAACGTGGAGTTCTCGACTTCACGCGCCGCCGCCGTCAGCTCGGTCACGCCAATCGCCATCGCCAGGCTGGTGTTCTTCAACAGCAGCAGCGTCTGGTTCAGCAATGGCGGGATGGCGATACGGAACGCCTGCGGCAGGATCACCTTGCGCATCGTCTGCAAGAAACTCAGGCCCAGCGCGCGCGACGCCTCGACCTGCCCCGGCGGAATGCCGCGCACCGCGCTGCGCAGGTCTTCGCAGATGTACGCCGACATCACGAGCGAAATCGCAATGCACGACATGATGAATTCACTGCCGTGGCTGTTCAGCCAATCGGTCACCGGCTGCGGCAGCAGCGCAGGCACGCCGAAGTACCAGAAAAGAATGTGCACCAGCATGGGCACGTTGCGGTGGAACGCAACATACACCGCGATGAACGCGTTGGCCACGGGCGAGCCCGTCAGGCGGATCACCGCCAGCAGGCTGCCCACGCAGAACGCCAGAATCCAGGACAAGCCGGCGAGCATCAAGGTAGTGATTAGCCCCCTTAACAGCCACGCCGGATACTCGCCCTGGAAAATGGCGCTGAAGTCGAAAACGTAATGCATCGAAAAAGGCTCCAGCGCGCGCGGCGCGTCAACCCTTGATGGCTTCGATGCGGAAGTCGCGCTTCATATTGAATTGCGTGCCGGCGCCGAACCACTTGTCAAAGACCTTGGCCGCCTGGCCCGATGCTTCCATGCCATCGAGCACCTTGTTCACCTGGTTCAGCATGGCGGTATCGCCCTTGCGCACGCCCATGCCCCACGGCTCAACGAACAGTGCCGGCTCCAGAATCTTGACGGGCACGGCGCTGGTGGCCGCCTGATGCTGCAACTTCACCAGCATCAGTTCCGACCCGACAAAGCCGCTGACCTTGCCTTGCTGCAAGGCCAGGAACGCGCCGCTGGGATCCTTGAACGTCACCGGGTCCACGTTCGGAATATTCTTGCGCGCGCCCTGCTCCGACGACGAACCGCGCACTGCGCTGACCCGCTTGCCGGCCAGATCGGCAGGCGCCTTCAAGTCTTTCTCGGAATCGCGCGCCAGGATTTTTTGCAGGCTCACGAAATGCTGGTGCGAGTAATCGATCTGCTGCGCGCGCTCGGGGCTCCAGCCCAGGTTGGCCGCCACCAGGTCGACGCGCCCGGCGATCAGTTCGGGGATGCGGGCCTCGACGGCGATCAGCTTCAGTTCCAGCGGCACGCCCAGGCTGTCGGCCACAGCCTGGCACATGTCGACTTCATAGCCGACGATGGCGCGCGTCTTCGGATCCTGGAAGCTGAACGGCTCGGCCGTGCCCATCGTGCCGCAGATGAATTTGCCGCGCGCCTTGATGTCTTGCAAGGTGTCCGCGTGCGCGGCAGGCGCCAGCGTGGCGGTCAAACCGACAGCAGCAACGATCGATGCAATGGTGGTCTTCATGGTATTTCCCCTGGAATATAGGTATGGGTAGCGCCAACACAAACAGATTCGGGCGGCCATTGATGGCCGCCCGGCCTTAACTCAGACTGGCGCACGCGGCATGAATGCGGCGGCAGCCTTCTTCAATGTTTTCCATCGACGTTGCAAAGCTCAGGCGCAGATACGGCGACAAGCCGTAGGCCGCGCCGTCCAGCACCGCCACGCCTGCCTCGTCCAGCAAGAACATCACCACGTCCAGATCGCTTTGCAACGTGTAGCCCGCAGGTGTGCGCTTGCCCAACAACCCTGCAACGGACGGATAGACGTAGAACGCGCCTTGCGGCATCGGGCAACGGATGCCCGGCACTGCGTTCAGCAGCGCCACGATGCGGTCGCGCCGCTGGTGAAACACGGCAGCGGCATCGCTGACGCATTGCTGGTCGGCCGTCAGCGCAACGCGTGCGGCCGCCTGGCTGATGGCGCTGACGCAGCTGGTGCTTTGCGAAATCAACGTGGCCATCGCCTTGATCAGCGCACGCGGCCCGCCCGCATAGCCCAGACGCCAGCCGGTCATTGCGTAGGCCTTGGACTCGCCGTTGATCGTCAGGGTGCGGCTCGCCAGCGCGGGCACGGCTTGAGCGG
>CAJYKY010000135.1 GCA_913775005.1 uncultured Achromobacter sp. | reverse complement strand
TTAGGGATACGGCTACGCCAGCCAGTGGCGCAGGTCGTAATACGGCACGCGGTCACCGTCATTGACCAGCACATCCGCCGGCAAGCGCGCCAACCCCGTCGCCCACGGCATCGAACTGATCACGCCTGAACCTTGGTGGCCGTAAGGCACCAGTTCGCCGCTGCCATCATCGGCGCTGCGGCGTTGCACGCGCAGAAATTCTTCACGGCCATCGCGGCGCGGACGGTCTGTGCGCAAGGGCATCAGGCTGATCGGCGGGAAGATGGTTTCGCGCCCTTGCATGCGACGCACCAGCGGCGATACCAGCATCGCGAAAACCGCATAGGCCGACACCGGATTGCCGGGCAGGCTGACGACGGGCTTGCCGTCGATCTGCGCCAGCGCCACCGGTTTGCCGGGCTTCATGCGGACCTTCCACAACGACAATTCACCGCCCAGCGTGGCCAGCGCCGGTTTGACCAGATCGCGTTCGCCCACCGACACGCCGCCCACGCTCAGCACCAGATCGCAATCGGCAAGCAAGGTCTTGAAGGCGGCAAGCAGGTCGGCCTCGGTGTCGCGGGCATGCAGCACGTGCACGGGCAGGGCGCCCAGGCCACGCGCCAGCGCGGCCAGCATCGGGCCGTTGGAATTGAAGATCTGTTCCGGCGCACGCGCAGTGCCCGGCGGGACGAGTTCATCGCCTGTGGTCAGGATGCCAATGCGCAGCTGGCCCACCACGGGCACGGTGGCCAAGCCTTGCGATGCCAGCAGCGCCACGTGCGCCGCTTGCAGCAGCGTGCCGGCGGAGAGCAGCGGCGCGCCGGCCATCGTGTCTTCGCCTCGGCGGCGGATGTGCTGGTCGGGCGCGGGTTCGCGCGTGATCTCGACGTGGTTGTCGGCTTCCGTCGTGTCTTCCTGCATGACGACGGTATCGGCGCCGTCGGGAATCAGGCTGCCCGTGAAGAGGCGGATGGCGTGGCCGGGCTTGAGCGGCTCGGGCACATCGCCGGCATAGCAGCGCTGCTGGATCGGCAGCCGCGCGCCGGGGCGCCAATCGGCCACGCGCAGCGCGTAGCCATCCATGGCGCTGTTGTCGGCGGGGGGGATGTCTACGGTGGCTTGCAGATCGATCGCCAGCACACGGCCGGCGGCATCGTGCAGGCCAACGTCATCGCGGCGTTGCAGCGGCCCGGCGGCATTGGCCAGCAGGGTCTGGGCTTGGTCGAAATCCAGCATGGGTCAGTGATCTTCTTCTTGGGTCTTGAAGTGGGTGGCGAAATTGCAGGGGCGATGGGCGCTGTCGAGCTGCTCGCGCAAAATTTGCGTCCACGCCGTTTCGCAGGCGTTGTTCGACCCCGGCAGGCAGAAGATCAGCGTCTGGTTCGCAGACCCGGCAAAGGCGCGCGACTGGATGGTCGAGCTGCCGATTTCGGTATAGGAGATCTGGCGGAACAGTTCGCCAAAGCCGGGGATCTCGCGATCGAGCAGCGGCAAAATGGCGGCGGGCGTGTGATCGCGATGCGAGAAGCCCGTGCCGCCCGTCGTCAGGATGATCTGCACTTCCGGGTCGGCGATCCAGTCGCTGATGATGCGGCGGATCTGATAGATGTCGTCGCGGACGATGTCGCGGCGCACGCACTGGTGGCCGGCATGCGCCAGGTTCTGGGCCAGCAGATTGCCGGACGTATCATCACCGGCGCTGCGCGTATCGCTGATGGTCAGGACGGCGCAGGCCAGCGATACCGGTGTGGCTTCGCTCATGGGCGTTCCTTCGAGGGGGCGGAGTCGGAGGGGGCGGAGTTGGAGGGGGCAGAGTCGGAGCGGGCGGACGCTTCGTCCCAGGCGTCCGTGCGGTCCTGGTCGGATTGGCGTTGTTCAACCCAGAAGCTGTCACCGCCCGCAAGCGTTTCGCGCTTCCAGAACGGGGCGCGCGTTTTCAGTGCATCGATGATGTATTCGCAACCGCGAAAGGCGTCGCCGCGATGCGCGCTGGCTGCGGCCACAAACACGATCTGCGCATTGCGCGACAGCGCGCCAACCCGGTGGACGATGACCGTGCCGGCCAGGTTCCAGCGGTCGCGCGCGGTGTCGGCAATGGTTTGCAGCTCGCGTTCGCACATGCCGGGGTAGTGTTCAAGAAACAGCGTGTCGGTGGGGGTGTCGGGCGCGTAATCGCGCACATATCCCACGAAGGTCACGATGCCGCCTACGCCGGCGCCCGCGCTGTCGCGCAGGGCGGCCGTGAGCGCGGCGCCGTCAAAGTCGGCTTCCTGGACGCGGATCATGGCCTTCAACCTCCGGTAACCGGCTCGAACACGGCCACTTCGTCGCCCGGATGAATGGCGGCGGTGGGCTTCGAGTGCGTCTGGTTTATGGCCAGCTTCAGGCGGCTGGCCGGTTCCAGCTGTGGATAACGTTCACCCAGCGCGGCGAGCAATTGCGCGCCCGTCGAGGCGCCATCAAGCGGCCAGCTTTCCGCGCGCTTGCCAACCAGTTCAGCCACGCGGGCAAAATACAGCAGATTAATCGTTGCGCCACTCACCGCTTTTTCCTCCCGCCTTGTATTTCAGGCGAACTTGTTCAACCACGATGCCCTTGTCGGCCGCCTTGCACATGTCGTAGATGGTCAGCGCGGCAACGCTGCATGCCATCATCGCTTCCATTTCCACGCCGGTCTTGTAGCTGGTGCGGCAGGTGGCAAGGATGTCGATACGGTGCTCGGCATCGTCCAATGCGAAGTCGATGCCCACGAATGCGAGCGGCAGGCTGTGGCAAAGCGGAATGAGCTCGGCGCAACGCTTGGCGGCCAGCACGGCGGCCACGCGGGCGGTATTGAGCACCTCGCCTTTGCCTTGCCCCGGCTGCGTCAACAGACCGTAGGCCACGGCGTTCATGCGGACACTGGCGGTGGCGATGGCGACGCGCTCGGTGTCCGCCTTGGCGATGACGTCAACCATGCGGACCTGGCCGGCTTCATCCAGGTGGCTCAAGGTGGGGGTGGACGTGGACATGGGAATCGGGATCGAGAATTGTTAATGTTTGAAAAGGGCGGTCCCGGCAGGCCGGGCAGGCCGCTGTAACGCCTATGATAGACGAGCGCTAAGCAGGGCGCGATAATCGCTTTCAACCCGGATCAGGAGACCCGCAATGCCCGTACGGATGCCAAGGCTTCGGTTTACCCGCCGCGCCGGCAAGATCCTAGTGGGCATCGTGGCGTTTGCTTTGATCCTGTGCGGCATTGCCGCCTGGCAAGTGCCCAAGGTGCTGCACAACGCCTTGACGGACGACGTATCAAAGCTGATCGGCCGCGAGATTTCCGTTGGCAAGATCACCTTCAATCCGTTCACGTTGACTATCCGCGCCCGCGATCTGGCGGTTGCGCAACCTGGTTCGCAGACGCCGCTGCTGACACTGGCTGAACTTGACGCCAGCGCTGCCTGGAGCTCGTTGTTCTGGTTTGCGCCGGTAGTTGATCGACTGACGCTGCGCCAGCCTACCATCGCCGTGGTGCGCGAAGACGTCACCACGTTCAATTTCTCTGATATTTCCCAACGTCTGGCGCAGTTGTCCGCCGACAAGCCGCAAGAACCCGCCAAGCCCGATGAAGGGCTGCCCCGCTTTTCGCTGAACAACATGGTGATCGAGGGCGGCATCATCACGCTTGACGACAAGGTCACCGGACGCAAGCAGGTGGTGGATGAATTTGCGGTGGGCGTGCCGTTCATCTCCAACTTCGGCTACGCCACCGACATCGACGTGCAGCCCCGCCTGCACCTGCGCATCAACGGCAGCCCGTTCGACTTGAACGGCGTGGCGCGCCCGTTCGACAAGGTGCCGTCGTCCACATTGCGTGTGGCCTTCAATGGCTTGCAGCTGGAGAAATGGGCAGACGTGTGGCCGCTGCCGCTGCCTTTCAAGCTGGAAAGCGCGCTGCTTGATTCGAACCTGCAAGTGGTGTTTGAGCAGCCTAAGGACGCGCCGCCCAAGATCCGCATCGTGGGTGATTTGGGGCTGCGGCGGTTCGACTTGCGCGACACCGCGGGCGACAGCCTGGCCGCCTGGAGCGCGCTGACCGTCACCCGTCTGGAACTCGAACCGATTGCGCAGCAGGTGTATGTGGGCGAGGTCGGTCTGTGGGCGCCGCAAATCCATGTGCGCCGCTATGCCAATGCGCATTTGAATTGGCAGGACGTGGTCGCCAAGCTGAAGGAGCTGGGCGGCGTGGCGCCGACGGAAACGCCGGTGGCTGATAAGCTCAAGCGGGACGTAGGGTTGAAGGTGACGCCGAAGGCGGCGGCGCCAGCTCCCGGCGTGACGGCCACGACCGGCGCGACACCTGCGCCCGGCGCA
>CAJYKY010000134.1 GCA_913775005.1 uncultured Achromobacter sp. | reverse complement strand
TTCTTCAGGTATTCGATGGCGTTCAGGCAGGCCTGGCGGTAGGCCACGTTCACGTCCAGGTAGTACTGCTTGCCGGCCTCGTCCACCGAGATGCCTTCGAAGATCAGAAAGTCTTTGTAGGCCGGGGTGATCGGGCTGGGCTTGAAGATCGGGTTCTTGATGCCGTACTTGGCCATGCCGCCCTTGATCAGCGACACGCGCATATGCACCCAGCCCGCCATTTCGATGGCGCCGCAGAACGTGATTTCGCCATCGCCTTGCGAGAAGTGCAGATCGCCCACCGACAGGCCTCCGCCCTGCACATACACGGGGAAGAACACGCGGGCGCCACGTGACAGATCCTTGATGTCGCAATTGCCGCCGTGTTCGCGCGGCGGCACAGTGCGCGCGCCTTCGGCGGCGGCGCGGTCGCGGTCGGCGCCCCCTAAGGCACCCATGTGCGCCGTCTTGGGCGCAGGCGGGTTCGCCAGCGGCGGCACACGATTCGGGTTGGTATCGATCAGCGCTTGTTCGCGCCGGTTCCAGGTATCCAGCAATTTCTTGTCGGGCAGGCAGCCGATCAAGCCGGGGTGGATTAGGCCCGCGAAGTTCACGCCCGGAATATGGCGCGACGACGTGAACATGCCGTGGAAATCCCAGATGGATTTCTGCGCATGCGGAAAATGTTCAGTGAGAAATCCGCCGCCATTATTGCGGCTGAAAAAACCATTGAAGCCCCACAGGCTGTCGGGCTTGGCGCCGATGTCCAGCAGGTCCACCACCAGCAGGTCGCCGGGTTCGGCGCCCTCTACGCCCACGGGGCCAGACAGAAAGTGCACCGTGGACAGGTCCACATCGCGCACGTCGTCAGCGCTGTCATCGTTCTTGATGGCGCCGCCCGTCCAGTCGTAGGTTTCCAGCACAAAGTCGTCGCCCGGTTTGACCCATACCGCCATCGGGATATCGGGATGCCAACGGTTATGGATCTGTTTGTTCTCGTAAGGGGACTGTTCCAGATCGACTTCGATAAGCGTGTTCGTCATTCTCTTTCATCTCCCACTGGTGTGTTGATAAAACAGAACTTCAGCCGGCTGTGCTTCGTGATGCGCGTTCATGGTAGACGCGTTATTGCGAATATCCATACTGGTTTTTCATGCAGTGCCAGCCTTGCGATGCAGCATGGCGCGCGCGATTTTTGCAGCAGTTATGATGCAGAGCATTCTTACTGCGACGTCTTAAGGTTTCCTGCATGGCAGCATTCTTGCGCCGGCCCCTGGCCGCCATTTTTATTCTTACCGCCTGCGCCATCGCGCCCGCGTATGCGGCCGACGATTGCGCGGCCCGCATCGATGCCGGGCTGGCCAATATCAAGCGGGCGGACAACGTGCAGCGCACGCGTGAAGCCGCCAACGATCTGCAACTGAATCGTGAGTTATGCCAGGGGCGGCTGGATGTGCTGGATGCGCGTTTCGCGCTTAGCGATGAGTTCGAGGCGTGCCGGCGTGATGGCGCGGCGTTGCCGGAATCCGTGGTGCGCACGCTGACGCAGGCGTCGAACGAGCTGCCGGATTTGAAGGCCGCGTGGGTTCGAACCTGCGCCCGGCAGATGCAGGACTAATCCGACTCAGGCAGCCGCTTTGATCTCAGCAGCCAGCGGCGTGAAGATCGCGCGGCTGGGGTCAAAGCCGTAGCGGTCTTCGAAGCGGGTAGCCTCGGCCGCCAGCGCCAGCACCGAGTCCAGAATGAAGTCCGCCTTGGCGTCTGACAACAACACGCTGAAATTCAAGCGGACAAAGCCCGGCTTTTCAATTTCACGGCCATCCAGAATCGCTTGGCGCATCTGTTCCGATTGCGCGGCGTCGATGTCCAGCAAGCGATGCACGTAAGGGCCGGCGCAAGCGCAGCCGCCACGCGCCTGAATGCCATAGCGGTCGCTCAGCATGCGCGTGACCAGTTGCTGGTGCACAAAACCGCCTTTGCCATTGCGCACCCGGAACGAAAAGATCGGCAGGCGATTCGCCGTCAGCGAACCCAGCAGTTCCAGACGCGGTTCATCTTTCCAGGCGGCAAGCGCACGCTGGACAAACTGCGCGTTGCGCTCGCGCATGAAGTCTGCGCCCAGCGCTTCCTTGACCAGTAGCACCAGCGCCGCGCGGATGTCGCCCACGACGTTGGGCGTACCCGCCTCTTCGCGCGATTCCAGGCTGGCGCTGTAGTCATGGCTGTTGGGCGACACGAACTTGACGGTGCCGCCGCCCGGCCACGTGGGCGCGGTATCGAGCACGGCGTCGCGCCGCACGATCAGCACCCCAGAAGCGCCCGGGCCGCCCAAAAACTTGTGCGGCGAAAACACGATGGCGTCGATGGGCGCGTCCGATGCCGGCGTCATGTGGATGGGCAGGTAGGGCGCGCCGCCCGCGTAGTCCCACAGCATTTTTGCGCCGGATTGCTTGACCAGCCGGGTCACGGCAGCCACATCGGCGATGATGCCGGTGACGTTCGACGCCGCCGACAACGAGCAGATGACAAGCGTGCCGGCCGGTGCATCCAGCGCCGCCTTCAGCGCGGACAGGTCGGGTCCGCCTGTGGGGCTTTCCGGCACTTCGATAAGATCGGCGCCGCATTCGCGCCACGGCAGGATGTTGGAGTGATGTTCGTAGGGGCCGATGATGACGCGCACCGGTTTGCCGGCGGCGCGCGCGGCGTCGACACCGAACAGATGCACCAGGCGGTTGATGCCGGCCGTGGCGCCGGAACCGGCGAAGATCACGGCGTGCGCATCATCAGCGCCACAACAGCGGGCGATGGCGGCACGCGCTTCGCGGCGCAGGCGTGTGATGAACCCGCCGCAATAAGACGCTTCGGTGTGTGAATTGGCGTAGTACGGCAACACGTGTTCGAGCACGAAGCGCTCGACCTGCATCAAGGCTCGGCCCGAGGCGACGTAATCGGCGTAAACCAGCGGTTTGGGGCCGAACGGGCCGTCCATGTACGCGTCCTTGCCGATCAGGCCATCGGCAAGCGCGGCGGCGATGTCGCCGTTCGTACCGGATTTGAGGCTGTCTTGGAATTGCTGCAACGGGCGGGCCAGGGCGGCGGTTGCGGCGAGGGGCGTATTCATGAGGGGCGTCTTGCGGGTTCCGAGAAGATGCGAAATATCATACGATGGTTGCCACATTGAAACATCACCGTTTTTTTGCATATCTACATGTAAAACAGATCATTTGATCGAAAAAATGGAAAAAATAGATAAGCTTGATCTCAGTATCATTTCTTGCCTGTTGAAAGACGGCGCGCAGTCGCAGCGCGAACTGGCCGACCGGGTAGGTTTGTCGCAAAACGCGTGCTGGCGCCGGCTGCAACG
>CAJYKY010000133.1 GCA_913775005.1 uncultured Achromobacter sp. | reverse complement strand
TATGGCCGCGAGCGCGAAGCGCTGTGCGTGAATGGCAAGCTCTACGACGAAACGCTGATGGCGCTGGCGCTGGACGATCAGTGACGCGATGAGCGCTCGGCCGGGTTGCGCGGCACGCGGCACATGGCACACGACGCGCGACACCCCATCAGCCTGCCGACGCCCGCGCTCGCCGTGCGCCGAACGCGCACACCTGATTGCGCCCGCCGTCCTTGGCCTTGTACAACGCCTGGTCGGCCGCCTTGATCACGGCGTCGGGCGCGCGCAGCGCGTCGTTGCGTTCCGCCACGCCGATGCTGACCGTGACCCGCAACGGACGCACATTGCGTCCGCGTGCGCCACGGCGGCGCTGGCCCACCTGATCGGCCTTGGGCCGGGCCGGCTTGTCGCGCAGCCGCATCTGATAGGCCTCGATGGCGCGCCGCACGGTTTCCAGGTGCGGCATGCTTTCGGCGGCCGTCTTGCCCGGGAACACCAGCGTGAATTCTTCGCCGCCATAACGGTACGCCTGCCCGCCACCCGGCACGCGGCGCAGTTGCGACGCCACCATGCGCAGCACCTGGTCGCCGACATCATGGCCATGCGTGTCGTTGAAGGCCTTGAAGTGGTCCACGTCGGCCATCGCCAGCGTGTAGACGCGCCCCATGCGCTGCAAGCGTTCGTTCAGCGCACGCCGGCCCGGCAGGCCGGTGAGCTCATCGCGAAACGCCATATGAAAACCTTCATGCGCCAGCGAGATGCACAGCGCCGTCAGCGCTGCGGCCGACATCAAGGCCAATTCGATCGGATGCTGCGCGCCGCGCGGCAAGGCCCAAGCCATGCAGACAAAGCCCAGCCACTGCCCCGCCTGCTGCGGGCGTCCATAGCGCAGCAGCAGCAAGGTCAGAGTCAGGCCCGTGACCAGCAGCGCCACCAGCGCCTCCACCGGAACGCCCAGCCGCGCAAGCTTGCCTTGCACCGCCAGCGTGCCAAAGACATCCACCAGGCCATCCTTGCCGATCAGCGCAATCGCGGCCACGCCCAGCGCCATCAGACCGATGCGCAGCACCATATCCAGCAGCACGCTTGAGCGCTCGGCCCACAGCGCATTGATTGTGTAGGCCAATGACCACCACGCCAGCGCCGGCCCCAGCGCCCAAGGCGCTTCGCGCGCCAGCGTGGGCCAGATGGCCGTGGCGGCCAACACGCAAAGCATCAAGGCCAGCGTCTGCGAACGCTGGTACATCAGGCAGATCGCGGCGCCGATCAACGCCATCACCCACGGCACAAAGGGCACGATCAGGGTCAGCGCCGGTGGCCATTCCCGCCACAGCATGAGGCCGACCGCGGCGGCCACTGGCAGCGCGGGGTAGAACAACAGAGGCAGCCAGGGGATATGGGGGTAACGCACGGGTCGGGGCCTTGCTCAGCTTGCAGAAATGACGTCGCCAAATCGGCAAACACATATATTCTTTTTACGGTCGCGGCGGCGGAATTCTTTAGCGAGCCTGCCGCGGGACCTGAAACAGGGCTTGCCTGTTTCGCCACACTGCGCCATTACGGCACGACATGAAGGAAAGACCCCATGCAGATCCTGGTCAATATCGATGTGCCCGATCTTGAACACGCCGTGGATTTCTATCAACGCGCGTTCGGCTTGACGCTCAATCGCCGCCTGGGACCTGCGGCCGCGGAAATGCTGGGCGCCAGCGCCCCCATCTATCTGCTGGAAAAGGCGGCCGGCACGGCGGCGACGAGCAAGACCGGCCTGTCCCGTGACTACGCACGACACTGGACACCTGTGCATCTGGACGTGGTGGTGCAGGATGTGGACCAGGCCGTGCAACAGGCGGTGGCGGCCGGCGCGCGGCTGGAAGACCCGCCCGCCACGCACGCTTGGGGCCGCATCGCGCACCTGGCCGATCCTTATGGTCACGGCATCTGCATCCTGCAATTTCTGGGCCGCGGCTATGACGAGCTGGCCGATGCCGATGCCCGCGTGCCAGCCGGCGCTGCGACGCCGGCCGCACTCAACGCCAGCGCCAGCGTCACAGCCAGCGCCAGCGTCACAGCCAGCGCCAGCGTCCAGACCCGCGACGTGACCGAAGGCGATTTCGATGCGCTGGCGAATCTGCGGATCGACGCGATGCGCGAGAGCCTGGAACGGCTGGGCCGGTTCGACCCCGAGCGCGCCCGCAAGCGGCTGCGCGACGCGTTCCGCCCGGCGAACACCTGGTGGATCGAGCAAGACGGGGAACGGGTGGGGTTTTACGCGCTGCGCCCGGACGGCGCCGGCTTGCGGCTGGACCATCTATATGTGACGCCCGCCGCGCAAGGCCGGGGCCTGGGCGGAGAAATCATGCGGCGCATTCTGCAAGAGGCCGACCGCCAGGGTTTGGCGGTGACGGTCGGTGCGCTGCGCGGCAGCGATTCCAACCGCTTCTATCTGCGCCACGGATTCGTCCAGACGGCGCAAAGCGAATGGGACATCGACTACCTGCGCCCCGCCGCCCCGCTGCCCCGATAGACCGGGCGCCAAGCGATCAGGTGCGCGGCAGCGTGACGCCGCGCTGGCCTTGGTACTTGCCGCCGCGATCGGCGTAGGACGTCTCGCACACTTCATCGCTTTCCAGGAACAGCATCTGCGCGCAGCCTTCGCCCGCGTAGATCTTGGCCGGCAGCGGCGTGGTGTTCGAGAATTCCAGCGTGACGTGGCCTTCCCATTCGGGTTCCAGCGGGGTCACGTTGACGATGATGCCGCAGCGCGCGTACGTGCTTTTGCCCAGGCAGATCGTCAGCACGCTGCGCGGAATGCGGAAATATTCCACGGTGCGGGCCAGCGCGAACGAGTTCGGCGGGATGATGCAGACATCACCCTTGAAGTCCACGAACGAGCCTTCGTCGAAGTTTTTCGGGTCGACGATGGTGGAATTGATGTTCGTGAAGATCTTGAATTCGTCGGCGCAACGCACGTCGTAGCCGTAGCTGCTGGTGCCGT
>CAJYKY010000132.1 GCA_913775005.1 uncultured Achromobacter sp. | reverse complement strand
GCCCACGACCCGCATCCGCGCGGCGCGGGCGGCGCGCACGCCCGGCACGCTGTCTTCCACCACGACGCAATCCAGAATCGCCGCGCGGATGCGGGTCGTGGGCTATGTGGGCGCGTCGCACAATGGGCCGAATCAACGTCAGCGCCTGCTGGACGAAGGCGCGTTTGCCGTTATCGACGATCTGAGCCAGTTGCCTGACTTGCTGATGCCGCCGCCGGTTCAAGCGGAACCGGCACGGGCTTGACGCGCAGCGCACGCAGCACGCCTACCACCAGGCAGGCGATGCCGGCCAGCGTCAATGGCTCGGGCGCGGTGCCGCGCAGGATGAAGGCGTAGGCCAGCGCGGCCAGCGTCTCAAACACGATCAGCTGTCCCGCCAGCGCGGTGGGCAAGCGCTGGCTGGCCTCGTTCCAGCACAGCGTGCCTAGCCACGAAGCAAAGAGTCCGATGGTGGCCATCAGCGCCAGAAACACCTCGGGGCGGGGGCCAAGCGGCATCTTGAACGCGCTGCCGGTGGCGGCCATGCCAGCCCACAGCACGGCATAGCCCACCAGGGCCAGCGGCAAGGTGGCCACGCCTTGCGCGGTGGCCCAGGTGCTGGGGCTGCGATCCGGGTGCGCCCGCAACCAGTCGGCGTTGCGCAGCGGATACCAGGTCCAGCACGCGACGGCGGCCAGCGCCAGCAAGGCGCCGATGGCGTAGCGCGACAGGTCGGCATCGGCATCCTGGCGCAGCGCTTGCAGCTCCACCTGGTTCACGCAGCCGATGCCCAGCGCAATCAGCGCCAATGACGGCGCCAGCCGCCGCCACGGCAGCTTGCCGTCGCGCCGGGCGTTGCGCAGGTTGGCGGTGATGGCGATCACCACCGGCAAGGTGCCGATGATCATCGTCGGAACCGGCGCGCCCGCGCGCTGGATCGCGCTGGCCAGGCACAGGTAATACAGCAGGTTGCCGATGGCGGCCAGCTTCAGCGCTTCGATCCAGTCAGCGCGGCGCAGCTGGCGCAGCCGGTTGCGGTCCAGCCAGGCGAGCGGCAGCGCGATGAGACCGAACGCCAGATAGCGCGCCACCGATTGCAGCGCGGCCGGGTATTCCGGCAACAGCAGCGGCCCCACGAACACCAGGCCCCACATCAGGCCGGCGGCCAGTGCGTAAAGGGTTCCCGCCCACATCTTTTGCTCCTGATGAATGCAGGCGTGCAGTCTAGTGAACGTGCGCGGGCGCGGTCTTGTACCAGATTGCTGCAGGTCAGCTCGCCGGGCTGACTTGCCGCTGGTAGCGGGCCGGCGTCACGCCATAGCGGCGCGAGAACGCCCGGGTCAGGTGCGCCTGATCCGTCAGGCCTGCGGCCAGCGCCACCTGCGCCGGCGCCACGCCTTTGGCCAGCAAGCGCTTGGCTTCGAACAGGCGCAGCGCCATCAACATCTGTTGCGGCGTGGCGTGGTAGTGCGACTTGAAGCGGCGTAAGAAGTGAAACGGGCTCAGGTCCGCCACCGTGGCCAGCTCTTGCAACGAGAGGCGGCGTGCCAGATTGGCGCGCAGGTAGTCGATGACGGGCGTGAACCTGGGTGCGCCTTCAAGGCGGGCGGCGCGCGGCACGCGGGCGTGAGGCCGGAATTCGTCCAGCAAGGTGGACAGGGCGCTGTCGAACGCCAAGGGTTCCTGCGCCTGCCACAGCACATTGAGCAGCGCGGTGACGCGCTGCGCACGAACCGGCGTGTTCTGCACGGCGGTGTCGAACCACCAGCCCGGCTCGCCGGTCACGCGCGCCACGACGTCCGGGTCGATATAGACCATGCGATACCGCCAGCCCGCCGCCGTTTCCGCGCGGCCCGTGTGCAGTTCGTCAGGGTTCATCAGCACCATGGAACCGGACGGCGCCAGATGCTCGGCGCCGCGATAGCGAAAGCGTTCCGCGCCGGCTTCAATGGCGCCCAGGCCAAAGGCCTCGTGCGTGTGCGGTTCGAAGGCGTGGCGGATGATGTGGGCGCGGTATAGCTCCACGCGCGGTTGGTGCGGGGTGCGGCGGAATTCGGCGCGGTCATCGGGATGGTCGAACATCAGCATTCACGGTCCCATGTCTTTCATGCGAGCCAGCAGCAGTTCCCGTTCACGGGCGTTGCGCGTCATGCCGGCGGCGCGTTCGAATTGCTCGCGGGCTTCGGCAAAGCGGCCCAGCTTGGCCAGCAGGTCGGCGCGCACGCTGGGCAGCCAATGGTAGTTGGCTAGCGCCGGGTCGGAGGCCAGCGCGTCGGCCAGATCCAATCCTGCCTGGGGGCCGAACGCCATGCCCACGGCCACCGCGCGATTCAGCGCCACGACGGGCGACGGCATCACCTGGAGCAGTGCATCGTACAGCGCCACGATGCGCGGCCAGTCGGTGTCTTGCGGCTGGCGGGCGCGCGCGTGGCAGGCCGCCAGCTCGGCTTGCAGCACGTAGGGTCCGACTGGCGCGGCCAGCGCATCGGCACGGGCCAGGGCGGCCAGGCCGCGCCGGATCAGCAGCGGGTCCCAGCGGCTGCGATCCTGGTCCATCAGCAAGACGGGGCGCCCTTGAGCATCCGTGCGCGCATGCAGGCGCGACGCTTGCAGTTCCATCAATGCGGTCAGCCCGTGCACTTCAGCGTCGCCGGGCGTCAGTTCTGCCAGGATGCGGCCCAGGCGCAGCGCTTCGTCGCACAGCGCCGGGCGCATCCAGTCATCGCCCGACGTGGCCGAATAGCCTTCGTTGAAGATCAGGTAGATGACTTCCAGCACCGACGCCAGCCGGGGCGGGCGGTCTTGCGCGGCGGGCATCTCGAACGGCACCTTGGCCGCCGTGAGGCTGCGCTTGGCGCGCACGATGCGCTGG
>CAJYKY010000131.1 GCA_913775005.1 uncultured Achromobacter sp. | reverse complement strand
CATGACGTTCGGCCGCTGGCGCCAGCAGGCGCGGCTGCTGGCGGCGATGGAGCGGCTGGCGCGGGGCGATCGGGTGCTGGATGTGGCGCTGGACCTGGGATACGAAAGCCCCAGCGCATTCGCGGCGATGTTCCGCCGCGCCGTGGGCGAATCCCCCAGCACGTTCGCGGCGCGCGGGCAGGGGGCGGGTTGATGCCTGGCTGATGTTTAACTGCCCTTCGCTAGTGACTCGCTAGCCCATCAATTGCACTTCGACTGCACTTCGACTGCACTTCGGCAGCACCCGTGCCAGCCCCCTGCCTGACGTTCCCCTGACCTTCGTGAAAGCGCCAAAGATCGCCCGGGGCGTAGCCGCGCGCGGGGACATCGGCCAAGCCCGGCCCGATCCAGCGTATTATTTACCGTTTTGCCGCCACGCGACTAACAGAGCCTTCGAGACAAAATCATGCCGCACTACCGTTCCCGCACATCGACCCACGGCCGCAACATGGCCGGCGCCCGCGCCTTGTGGCGCGCCACTGGCATGAAGGACGGTGACTTCGGCAAGCCGATTATCGCGGTAGTGAACTCGTTCACGCAGTTCGTGCCCGGCCACGTGCACCTGCGCGATCTGGGCGCGCTGGTCGCCAAGGAAATCGAAGCCGCAGGCGGCGTCGCCAAAGAATTCAACACGATCGCCGTGGACGACGGCATCGCCATGGGCCACGGCGGCATGCTGTATTCGCTGCCGTCGCGCGAACTGATCGCCGACTCCGTGGAATACATGGTCAACGCGCACTGCGCCGACGCCATGGTCTGCATTTCGAACTGCGACAAGATCACCCCGGGGATGTTGATGGCCGCCATGCGCCTGAACATCCCGGTCGTGTTCGTGTCCGGCGGTCCGATGGAAGCCGGCAAGATCAAGTCGCCCACCGATGGCAAGGTCATCGCCAAGATCGACCTGGTCGACGCCATGATCAAGGCCGCCGACCCGAAGGTGTCGGACGCCGAAGTCGCCGAAGTCGAACGCAGCGCGTGCCCCACTTGCGGCTCCTGTTCCGGCATGTTCACCGCCAACTCGATGAACTGCCTGACCGAAGCCATCGGCCTGGCGTTGCCGGGCAACGGCACCATCGTCGCCACGCACGCCTGGCGCAAGGGTCTGTTCGAACAAGCCGGCCGCCTGGTCGTTGACCTGTGCCGCCGCTACTACGTGGAAGAAGACGAATCCGTCCTGCCGCGCAACATCGCCACCAAGAGCGCGTTCCAGAACGCGATGGCGCTGGACGTCGCCATGGGCGGTTCGACCAACACCGTGCTGCACTTGCTGGCCGCCGCGCAGGAAGCGGGCGTGGACTTCACCATGGCTGACATCGACCGCATTTCGCGCAAGGTGCCGTGCCTGTGCAAGGCGGCGCCCGCCACCGACAAGTACCACATCGAAGACGTGCACCGCGCCGGCGGCATCCTGGGCATCCTGGGTGAACTGGCCCGCGCCGACCTGCTGGATCTGTCTTGCGGCAACGTGCACAGCGGCACGCTGGGCAATGCCATTGCCCAGTGGGACGTGGCCGGCGACGCAAGCGAAGCGGCGCAAAAGTTTTACCGCGCAGCCCCCGGTGGCATCCCCACCACGGTGGCCTTCAGCCAGGACGCCACGTTCCTGACGCTGGATACCGACCGCAAGACGGGCTGCATCCGCAGCAAGGAAAACGCCTACTCGAAGGACGGCGGCCTGGCCGTGCTGTACGGCAACCTGGCGGAAAAGGGTTGCATCGTGAAGACGGCCGGCGTGGACGAATCGCAGTGGGTGTTCACCGGACGCGCGCGCGTCATTGAAAGCCAGGACGACGCCGTGGAAGGCATCCTGGGCGACCAGGTCGTGGAAGGCGACGTCGTGGTGATCCGCTACGAAGGCCCCAAGGGCGGCCCCGGCATGCAGGAAATGCTGTACCCCACGTCGTACCTGAAGTCCAAGGGCCTGGGCAAGACCTGCGCGCTGTTCACTGACGGCCGCTTCTCGGGCGGCTCGTCGGGCCTCGTGATCGGCCACGCTTCGCCGGAAGCCGCGGAAGGCGGCGCCATCGGCCTGGTGGAAGAAGGCGACAAGATCGAGATCGACATCCCGAACCGCAAGATCCATCTGGCCGTGTCCGACGACGAACTCGCCCGCCGCCGCGCCGCGATGGACGCGCGTGCAGACGGCTGGGAACCCGTGGGCCGCGAACGCGTCGTCTCGCAAGCGCTGCAAGCCTACGCGGCACTGGCCACGTCGGCAGACCGCGGCGCCGTGCGCGACTTGTCGCAACTGAAGCTCAAGGGCAAGCGTTGATCGTTTGATCTCTAGGGGACAAGAAGCGGCGCAAAATGCGCCGCTTTTTTTTGGGTGGCGCTTTGCCACGCTGTAAAACGGCAAGACAGCGTGTGAGCTGTTTGCCTCAACTTTCGATGCCAAGTGGTGAAAACATGGCCCTGAACTCCGACGCCTTGCGCGTTTTCCTTGCCGTCGTCGATGCCGGTTCTTTAAGCGCCGCCGCTGAAATGCTGGGGCAGACGGCGTCGGGTGTCAGCCGAGCCTTGTCGCGCCTGGAAGAAGATCTGGGCGTGACGCTGCTGACGCGCACTACGCGGCGTATGGAGTTGACGGAAGAGGGTGCGCATTTTCTTCCCAAGGCGCGCGAGATCATTGCGTCGCTGGACGAGGCCGAGGAATGCATGCGCATGGTGCATCAGCGGCCGGCGGGGCGCTTGCGGGTGGATGCGTCGGTGCCGGTGATGCTGCATTGTGTGGTGCCGCAAGTAGCCGAATTCCGCGCGCTGTATCCCGAGATCACGCTTGAGCTCACCAGCAATGATCGCATTGTGGATTTGCTGGAACACCGCACCGATGTGGCGATCCGCATGGGGCCGCTGACGGATTCCACGTTGCATGCGCGGCCGTTGCGGCCGTCGCCGCGGTGGATGCTGGCCAGTCCCGACTACATCGCGCGGCGCGGCGCGCCGGAGACGGTGGAGGACCTGGCGGGGCACGAGGTGTTGGGCTTCACGCAGCCGGAAAGTCTGAACGTGTGGCCGCTCAAGCACGCAGGCGGGTCCAGCTATGTGGCCACGCCGACCTTGGCGACGTCCAGCGGTGAAACACAGCGGCAGCTGGCGCTGCGCGGCGTGGGCATTGCGTGCCTGTCGGATTTTGTGGCGCGCGAAGACATCGCGGCGGGGCGCTTGGTGAAGGTGATGGAGGGCGTTTATAGCGATCAGCTTCAACCGATGCACGCGGTGTACTACCGCAATACGCAGCTGTCGCGGCGTATTGCGTGCTTCCTCGATTTTTTCGCGGCGCGGGTGTGAAGGCAGCTACGCGTGCAACGCCCGCCCGAACGCGGCCAGCACCGATTCGTGCAGCGTTTCCGACAAGGTCGGATGCGCGAACACGGTGTGCATCAGATCTTCTTCGGTGGCTTCCAGTGACGCCGCCACGCCATAGCCGGTGATCAGTTCCGACGCCTCGGGGTGAATGATGTGCGCGCCCAGCAGCTCGCCGGT
>CAJYKY010000130.1 GCA_913775005.1 uncultured Achromobacter sp. | reverse complement strand
CTGGGCGTGACGACCGCCCAGCGCCATGGGTATGACGTTGGTGCGCACGAGCGTGGGCCGTTCCCAGCCACCTTCTTTGGACAGCGGCTTGCGATAGGCGGGCGCGCTGAAAGGCTGATTGTTTGGGAAAGGGCTTTCTGAATCAGCTTGCGGTGTGGGCGGGGGCTTGGGCGTGGAAAGACCCGACAGCGTCTTCTTGCATTCGGCGCAATGTTGGCCGCGACCGCGGAAGGCTGCTCCACAAGTTTGGCAATGCACGTGCGCGTCCTTGCAAGGGATGGGGAAGGGGGCAAGGATACAACTTATTGCTGCACGGGTTCGGCGCAGGCGCTGGCATGGGCAATGGCCGATTCAATCCGATTGCGTCCCGCCGTCTTGCCTCGGTAGAGCGCGGCATCGGCTTGCCGAAGCGCATCTTCCAGGCCCTGCGCGCCGTAAAAGGGCGGCGATATGCCAATGGTGACCGTGCAACGCAGCGGATCACCCGCGTCCGCCACATTGATGGCCTGGCTTTCGATGCTGGTGCGCAGCCGCTCCGCAAGGTGAATGGCGCTGTTGCCGTCGGCGTCCAGTGAAACCGCCACAAACTCTTCGCCGCCGATACGGCCGGTCAAGTCGCCGCGACGCACGTTGAACCGCAGTAAATCCGCCACCTGGCAGATCACGGCATCGCCCGCTTGGTGGCCATGGGTGTCGTTGATGCGCTTGAAATGGTCAACATCCAGCAGCAACAAACGCACCGGCCCGGGGTTCCGGGAACTGAAATGCTGCTTCAGTGCATCCACCAGCCCTCGGCGGTTAAGCAGATTGGTCATTGGGTCGCGGGCGGCCATATTGCGCAAACTGTCCGTCAGGCGGCGCAGCACCAGCCAGACAATCGAAGGCGGCACGATGGTGGCCAGCGTAGACATATAAATGTAGAAAATCATCTGAAAGCGGCTGTCCATATGCAGCGCATCCAGGCCGTCATCAACGATCTTCAAGAACTTCAACGCATTCAGCACACAGATTCCGCTGATCAGCAGCGCAAAGAAAACCATCTCGCCGTACAGATCTTTCGCGAAGGTGCGCACGCCATAGATCACGGTGAGGGTCATGGCGAAGAACAGGGCGGTCGCCATGGCCGCAAGCATCGCGTAGCGGGCGGTGGGGCCGGCATTCCATTGCACCAGGCATTGCAGCACGCCATAGGCCACGGCAAACAGAATCAGCGGACGCCACAGCGGAACCTGCCGTCCGAAAAAACGCATCGCGCCCAGCCAGTAGGCGATGGGCGCCGCGAGCGTCAGGATGTGATTGATGACGCTCATCACGCTCCACGCCGGGCCGCCTTCCGCCAGTTGCAGGATGTAGGCCAACGCCAGCAAAAGATTGCCGACGGCAAAATAATCCATCCCCATCCTGTTGCCAGGCAAGCGGCGACTGATCAGCAGGAACATGCCCGAAAAGCACAACAGGTGTGCACACAGCATGGCAACGAGGGTAGAGGCAACCATAGTTCAGGCGTGGGGAAGGGGAAGTCGAGAGGCGGCGTGGGCGGCGAGCAAGGCAGCGACATTAACCGGGGAAGTGAGGTCCAGGTCAAGGGGGATCGCGGGCGGGATGCCGAACGGGGAACGATAAACGGTGATATAAATCACCCTCAATTCCGGGGTAGTTCAGCGGTTAGAGCGCTCGGCTTCGGACCGAGAGGGCGCTGGTTCGAATCCAGCCCCCGGATCCCTTTTCAACCGTGATTATCCAGAGGCGCGATGTCCGCACCGATCGGCGCTGACTACTCTCTCAATCAGTTGCAGCGCGCGCTGGACGCCGTGGCGCGCGGCGACAGTTCACCGTCAAGAGTGCAGCGCTGGCGTTCGGTCATCGAAGGCTTGCTGTCCGGCGACATCACGGTCGGCTCGCGCAAACCCGTGTCCCGCTACCCGGCGTGGGTGACGCTGGACGTCGTGACGGGGGGCTTCGCCACGGGCACCTCGCCAGCGGCGGGTCCGTTGCTTCCCCATGAAAGCGACTTGCTTCAAGAGCTGGGCCTGTCCGGTACGCCGACGCCGCGCCTGGCGCTGAACCGGTATTTTCTGTCGGATGCGGGGCTGGCGCGGTTACAGGATGCCGTGACGGCCAATCGCTATATCATCGACGTGGCCGAAGAAGCGGCGTTGCCCACCATCGCGTGGCTGATCGCGCACGGCCATGCCGACGCCGCTGGCCGCTTGACTATCGCCCTGGCGCCTTATGCGCACGAGCTGCGTTTCTATCCAAAGCTGGACGTGCCAGGCCCCGCCAGTCAGAGCGGGGTCCATCTGGAAACCGCCGGACAGGTCGTTCAACGCTTACGGGCCATTCCGGAAAACCTGCGCGTGACGGCGCAGCGCAACGCCGTCGGCACGTGGACGCCCCTATATGACGAGGCCATCGCGCTGGCCTTGGAAACGGTAGAGGGCGATTTGCCCGTTGCTGCGAAAGACGATCAGGGCGGATGGATTCAATCGGATCGCGGCCAGTTCACCATTCGTGGCGGCTGGCCGTTCAAGACCCAGCCGCCGGGTTGGTCCGCGCGGGTCCACGCGCTGCGGGACAAGATTGCAGCGGCCCGCGAGCGCGGTCCGGTCAGCAAGCGCTATCGCAGTAGCGATGAGCCGTTCGTGATACTGACCACCGCGCTGGACCTTGCCGCGACGGCGCCGGAGCGGGTGTCCGCGCGGGATGTTGGACGCGTGCGCCTGATCCTTGCCCGCTATGTCGCCAAGCGCGGCCGGCCGGATTCGGATGAGGCGCGCGCTGACCGCGCCATGCAGAGTGGCCACGCTACGGCGACGCCGCATCAGGAAATTGCCATGGCGGTGGCGGATGAGTTGGCGGGTTATCCCCTGGCGGATGGCCTGGATGACCTTGCCGCGTTGTCGACACCGGGGCAGTTGATGCCGCCCAGCGTGCTGCGCCGGCTTCAGCGTTGCGTGAACGACACCCCCACGGGCCTCGTGCAGCGCGGCGTGGTTACGTCGTCTGAGGTGCTGGCAACTTTGTTGCCGCAACGCACCGGTCAACTGTGTGCCGCCGGCTTCCGGGAATTGCCGCTGCGTTTGTTGTACGCCTCTGCGTATCGCGCGTTCCGGCGTCGGCGTTCGCTGTTGCTGTTGGACTTGAACAAGCAGGTTCAATTCAGTGAGCTGCCCTGGATAGCGGCGCTTGACGCCTTGCGCGAAGACGGCGAGGCCGAGAAGCGGGCGGCGGGAAATGCGCTGGAAGAATTTGCTTCGCTGGCGATCACGCAGTTTCCGCAGACCATGCTGCCCAACAAGCTGCTGCGCGAATTCGATGCGCTGGCGCAGCAAGCGGGTCTGCCCCTGACGTTGACCGAAGAATTGGCGGCGGATATTTTCATGGGCCGTTTCGCGCCGAAGTTTGTGAACGCGGCCAGGGTCGCGGCAACGCAGTTGCGTGATTCCCTCTACGCCACGTATTTCCGCGTGGACTATCGCGAGATCGAACGCAGGCTGTCGACGCCTGCTCCCCAACGCACCGCCGCCGACGCACTTGCCGCGTTATGCGCGCAGCGCGCGGGCGAGCCGGCTGGCGTCTGGAGCCCTGCGGGTAACGGCCGGATCTTGGAGCAGCAGCTGATCATCACCAGCCATAACCTTGCCGCGCTGCTGGAACTGCCCACTGTCCGGCAAACGCTGACCCAGCATGCGCTTGACCTGGCGCATCGCTGCTTTGCGTGGATCTTGCGCTGCCTGCGGATGCCGGGCGGGGCTGAGGACTGGCGCGTCGAGTTACGCCGCATCAAGAACGCCGCGTACGCTTGGCGCCAGATGGTATTCCTGTTGTCGCTCAGAGAGCCGGAAGCGGCAAACTTTGTTGCCGAGGCGCACGCGCTGCTGAATCAACAGCCGGAACCCTTCGCGCGGCGCTTCCGCCCGGCCTTGAACGGCCTGCGCGACGCCATCACGGCGCCGGATGCCTGGCGGGCAGCGCAAGCGCCTGCGCCTTTTCTGGGATGGTCGGATACGCAGCGCTGGCGCATTCAGCCGGTCG
>CAJYKY010000129.1 GCA_913775005.1 uncultured Achromobacter sp. | reverse complement strand
GCAACAGCGACACGTACATCACTGCAATCTTCGGGTTCAGCAGATTGGTGACCAGCCCCATCGTGAACAAGGTGCGCGGGCTGCTCTTGGGCAGCTCTTTCACCTGAAACGGCGACCGGCCACCGGGGCGGATCGCCTGCCACGCCATATACAGCAGATACAACGCCCCGCCGATGCGCAGCGCGTCATAGGCCAGCGGCACGGTCAGCAATAGCGCCGTGATGCCGAACGCCGCACACAGCACATAGAAAATGAACCCGACCGCCACGCCCCCCAAAGAAATCAGGCCGGCTTGCGGCCCTTGCGAGATGGAACGGGACACCAGATAAATCATGTTGGGCCCGGGGGTGAGCACCATGCCCAGCGCAACCAGGGCAAACGTCAGCAGATGAGTCAAATCGGGCATGAGGAGCGTCCAATAGATGCCGACACGTTATCGCAAAACTGTTATGGAACAGGTATTTATTTGTGGCCAGAGTTGGCCGCGAACTTTACGGCGGCCGGGGCCCGGCGATACAGTGTTGCAGACCAAACGTTTGCACGGAGCATCTGAACATGCCGAATCGTCATCTTTCCGGCGTGCAGCGCCCACCCGTCATCCGCGTCGGCATCGGGGGCTGGACATACGCCCCCTGGCGCGGCCCGTTCTACCCCGAAGGCCTGCCCCACGCCAAGGAGTTGGAATACGCCAGCCGGCAAGTGAACGCCATCGAAATCAATGGCACCTACTACAGCACGCAAAAGCCGGCCACGTTCGCCAAGTGGCGCGACGAGACGCCCGATGATTTTGTCTTTTCGCTCAAGGCCTCGCGTTACGCCACCAACCGCCGCGAGCTGGCGGGCGCGAAGGATTCCATTCACCGCTTCGTGCATAGCGGCATTGCCGAGCTGGGTCCCAAGCTGGGGCCGGTTGTGTGGCAGTTTGCGCCAACCAAGACGTTCAACCCCGCCGATTTCGGCGCCTTCCTGGCGCTGTTGCCTGACAAGGTAGACGGCCTGCCGCTGCGCCATGTGATGGACGTGCGCCACCCCAGCTTTGCGTGCGAGGAATATCTGGATCTGGCGCGCCAGCATCGCGTGGCCACCGTCTACACCGACAGCGAAGACTTTCCGTCCATTGCCGACCGCACCGCCGATTTCGTCTATGCGCGGCTGATGCGCGCCAGCACAACGTTCAAGGCGGGCTATGCCCCCAAGGTGCTGGACGCCTGGGCCGAGCGCCTGCGCACGTGGACGCGCGGGTCTGACCCTGCCGACCTGCCCTGCATTGCCCCGCCACCCTCGGGCGCGGCGCGTGCACAGGACGTCTACGCATTTTTCATCAATGGCGCAAAAGAGCGCGCGCCAGCCGCGGCGCGCGCATTGCGGGAACGGCTGTAGCGCTACGGCTTACTGCGCGACCGGCGTGCGCAGCGTGACGAATTCCTCGGCGGCTGTGGGATGGATGCCGATGGTGTCGTCAAACACCTGCTTGGTCGCGCCCGCCTTGAGCGCCACGGCGATGCCCTGCACGATCTCGCCCGCATCGGGGCCGACCATGTGCACGCCCAGCACGCGATCCGTCTTGGCGTCCACCACCAGCTTCATCAGCGTCTTTTCCTGGGATTCGGTCAGCGTCAGCTTCATCGGCCGGAAGCGGCTTTCGAACAGCTTCACCTCGTGGCCGGCCTCGCGGGCTTCTTCCGTCGTCATGCCGACCGTGCCGATGTTGGGCAGGCTGAACACGGCCGTGGGGATCAGCTTGTAATCCACCTTGCGGTATTCCTCGGGGCGGAACAAGCGGCGGGCAACGGCCATGCCTTCGGCCAGCGCCACCGGCGTGAGCGGCACGCGGCCGATCACATCGCCAATCGCCAGAATCGACGGCTCGGCCGTGCGGTATTCGTCATCCACATCGATGAAACCGGCGTCATTGAGTTTGACGCCGGTGTTTTCCAGGCCCAGGTTGTCCAGCATCGGACGCCGGCCGGTGGCGTAGAACACGCAGTCGGTTTCGATGACCGAGCCGTCTTTCAACGTGGCCGCCAGCGAGCCGTCGGGCTGCTTGTCGATACGCGTCAGGTCCGTGAAGAAGCGCAGGTCCACGCCCTTTTTGACGAGTTCGTCGCGCAAGTGTTCGCGCACGCCCTGGTCAAAGCCGCGCAGAAACAGCGGGCCGCGATAGGCCTGCACGGTGTGCGCGCCCAAGCCATTGAAAATAGAGGCAAATTCCACGGCGATGTAGCCGCCGCCCACCACCAGCACGCGGCGCGGCAAGGCTTTCAGGAAGAAGGCCTCGTTGGAGGTGATGGCGTGTTCCTTGCCGGGAATGTCCGGCACCTGCGGCCAGCCGCCCGTGGCAACCAGGATGTTGGCGGCGCTGTGGCGTTGCCCGTTGATCTCGACCGTGTGCGGGTCGACGATGCGGGCATGGCCTTCCAGCAGCGTCACGCCGCTATTGACCAGCAAGTTGCGATAAATGCCGTTAAGGCGCTCGATTTCCCGGTTCTTGTTGGCGATCAGCGTGGGCCAGTCGAACGTGGGCTTGCCCGTCGTCCAGCCAAAGCCGTGGGCCTGTTCAAAATCTTCGCTGTAGTGCGCGCCGTAGACGAGCAGCTTCTTGGGCACGCAGCCCACGTTGACGCAGGTGCCGCCCAGGTAGCGGCTTTCCGCCACCGCCACGCGTGCGCCAAAGCCTGCCGCAAAGCGGGCTGCGCGCACGCCGCCCGAGCCCGCGCCGATCACAAACAGATCAAAATCGAATGCCATGTTGTTTCCTTCGCGTCCGCCTGGCGGGGCCGCGTTCACTGTCCGGGAAAACCGTATTTAACACCACCCGGCGTGGCGGCTTGCGGTAAGCCGATATTCCCTAATGCTTTGGATTGCCCTACATTGATCGGCGCTGCCTTTCGATGCGTCCTTTCTTAGCTAAGCCCTTCCCCTCCGGAGCCCTTTTCATGTCGCTTGAAACCTGGCTGGCCTTTCTGGGCGCTTCCGCCTTGCTCGTCATGCTGCCCGGCCCCACGATCCTGACCGTGATCAGCTATTCCATCACCCATGGCAAGCGCGCCCGGCTGCCGCTGGTGCTGGCGGTGGCGCTGGGTGATTCCACCGCGCTCGTGTTGTCGCTGCTGGGTTTGGGCGCGTTGCTGGCGGCGTCGGCGTTCTGGTTCACGGTGGTCAAGACCGTGGGCGGGCTGTATCTGCTTTACCTGGGTTTCAAGCTGCTGCGCGCCGGCGTTGCACCGG
>CAJYKY010000128.1 GCA_913775005.1 uncultured Achromobacter sp. | reverse complement strand
GTAAGCGATGGCGCTGACAGGGGCGGAAGACATGATGATTCTTGGCCTTGGGCAGATTAGAGAGGCTGGCGCGGGCGCCTGGTCCGCTTACGCCAGTTCCTTGAGCAGCAGCTCCCAGAACTTCAGGCGTTGTTCCAGCGTCGATATCAGAATGTATTCATTCAGCGTGTGCGCGCCGTCGCCATCGGCGCCCAGGCCGTCCAGCGTGGGAATGCCCATCGCCGACGTGAAGTTGGCATCGCTGCCGCCGCCCGTCATCGGCGCATCTTCCAGCAGGAAGCCGGCGCGATCCGCATAGCCTTGCACCAGCGCCAGCAGCGCCGCCGCCGCGTCCGTCTTCACCATCGGCGGACGGTTCAGTTCAACATCGATGTCCAGTTCCACATCCGGCCCCACCGCGCACAGCTCGCGCATGCGGCGCAGCACGTCTTCTGCCGCGCCCATGTCGGGCACACGGAAGTCCACCACGCAGCGGCACAACGCCGGCACCGTGTTGGTAACGGTGCCGCCGGCAATCGTGCCGACGCTGACGGTGATGCCACGGTCATAGTCGGTCATGGCTTCCAGCGCCAGCACCTGGTGGGCCATTTCGCGGATCGCGCTGCGGCCCTTTTCGTGCTGCATGCCGGCGTGCGCCGGGCGGCCCTTGACGTTCAGGTTCAGCATCCCCGTGCCCTTGCGCGCGGTGACGCACTTGCCGCCGTTGGGGCGTGCCGGCTCGCAGACCAGCGCGTACTTGGCGTTCGCGGCGAAGCGCTCGATGTGCACGCGCGAGGCATGGCTGCCCGTTTCTTCGTCCGGCACCACCAGAAAGTCCACCGGCAGCTGTGTTGCGCCGGGGCGCGCCACGCCGGCCAGCGCCGTCAACGCCAGGTAGATGCCGGCCTTCATGTCGTAGCTGCCCGGGCCGTAGAGGCGGTCGCCATCAATGCGCACCGGGTTCTCCAGCAGCGTACCCACCGGGTGCACCGTGTCCATGTGCGCCAGGATCAGGATGCCGGGGCGGGTATCGCCGGGCGCGCGGTTCGTGGCGTACAGCAGCGGACCCGTGGTGGGGCCGAGCGACGACAGTTCCACGGTCAGCCCAGCCGCAGCCGCGTAATCCGCGATGATGCGCGCCATGGCGGCGATGCCGTCGGGGAAGTTCGACGGCGATTCGCATTGCAGCCAGCTTTGGATGCCGGCGACGATCTGTTCAGTGCTTTGAGTGTTGGACATGGTGGTATCGGTAATCAGCAATGAAAGGGAAAGGGCGGCCGAGGTCAGGCGACCTGTTGGCCGGCCAGGCGGGCCAGTTCGGCGTCGTCAGGCATCTTGCCATCGAACCACAGGCTGGCGCACACGGCCGACATGGCGCGGCCGTCATGGCCGATGCCGGGCACCACTTGCAGCGTCCAGTTGAACGGCACGCCACGGCGCGCGGCTTCCTGCTTGCCGAACTCGAAGTAGTTCTTGGCGCGCGCAAACCGGTGCGGCCCCTGGCGCATGGCGGCGGGCTCGGACGGCAGGTTGGGGTCGTCGGTGGCAATGTCCTGGTCACCGGCAAGAATCGTCATCGGATACGCCAGCAGCTTCACCAGATGGTCTTCGGTCAGGCCTACGCCGTCCATGCCTTCGGGGAACGGATAGTCGAACGTCGGCAGCGTGTACCAGCCGGGGTTGCCGGCCGCCACGGCCTTGAACGGCGCGTGCGACTGGCTGCTCATCAGGCGGTGCACAAACTGGCCACCGGCCGAATGGCCGAACAGGTAGACGTTCTGGCCGTCGGTGATTTCGCCGTCGATCATGTCCTTGAGCACATTGCCGACCAGCGCGTAAGTCCAGCCGTCGATGTGGCGCGGGTTGCCGCCCGCCGAAAACACGCGGCCGTTGTTATAGCTTTCAACACCAGGCCAGATCTCGTTGGAGAACGTCAGCGCCACGATCAGCAGCTTGTGCTTGTCGGCGGCCTCGACCCAGAAGTCGCGGTATTCATCGCCGTTGCGCAGCACGCCGTGCTGCACGATGACCACGGGGCGATCCGGCGTGTAGCCATAAGGGCGGTACGTTTGCAGCTTAAACGGACGATCGGAGTTGCGATCTTCGTCCACGTACAGAATGGTGTTGCGGCCCGCATGGCCCATTTCGATGGCGATGCGGTCCACGTTGGACATGTCAGAGGGTTTCATCAGGCGCTCGCTTCGTTCAGGTGGCAGGCCGACCAATGGCCGGCCGAGATTTCTTTCAGGGCCGGCGCCTGTTCGCGGCAACGCGGCATGGCGTGGGGGCAACGCGGGTTGAAGGTGCAGCCCGGGGGCGGGTTCAGCGGCGACGGGATTTCACCCTTGATCGGCGTGAACTTGCGGCCACGGCGGCCGACGTCCGGCACCTCGGCCATCAAAGCCTGCGTGTACGGATGGTTGGCGCGCGCGAAGATTTCGGCCGACGTGGAAATTTCCACAATCTTGCCCAGGTACATGATCGCGACGCGGTCCGAGATGTGCTTGACCACACCCAGGTCGTGGCTGATGAACAGGTACGTGAAGCCGTGCTGTTCACGCAGGTCCATGAACAGGTTGATCACCTGCGCTTGAATGGAAACGTCCAGCGCGGCCACCGGTTCATCGCAGACCAGGAACTTGGGCGCCACCATCAGCGCGCGGGCGATGCCGATGCGCTGACGCTGGCCGCCCGAGATCTGGTGCGGGAAGCGGTCGCGGTATTCGGTGTCCAGACCCACTTCTGTCAGCGCCTGATCGATGCGCGCGGGAATGTCGGCCGGCGCTGCGAGCTTGTGCACCTTCAGCGCTTCGCCCAGGATCTGGCGCAGGCGCTGACGCGGGTTCAGCGAGGCCTGCGGATCCTGGAAGATCATCTGCACGCCCAGCGTGTAGGCCAGCTTTTCAGCGCCGCGCAGGCGCGCGGCATCCTGGCCCTGGTACAGCAGCTGGCCTTCGGTCTGGCGATGCAGGCCAGCAACGACGCGGCCCAGCGTGGACTTGCCACAGCCGGATTCGCCCACCAGGCCAACCACTTCGCCGCGCTTGATGGACAGGTCTACGCCGTTGACGGCATACACCGTGCGGCGATCGATGGGGCGGCCGGTCAGCGCCAGAATGCGTTGGGCCAGGTCGGGTCGTTGCTCGAAGCGCTTGTGAACGTTCTTGAGCTCGATGACGGGAGATTCGGCGTGGCTCATGCTTGCGGGGTCTCGCGGGCGATCGGCACGTAGCAGCGATAGCTGCGCGAACCTTCAGTGGTAACGGAGGGGGCTTGTTCGGTGCACCGGGTAACGGCCTTGGTGCAGCGCGGCCGGAACGCACAGCCTGCCGGCCGGCCGGCCAGGCTGGGCGCCATGCCGTTGATCTGATGCAGACGCGCGCCGGGCTGCGTGGCGCCGGGCATCGAATCCAGCAAGCCCTTGGTGTAGGGGTGGCGCGGCGCATCCAGCACCTGTTCGACCGGGCCGCTTTCCACGATGCGGCCGGCGTACATCACGGCCACGCGGTCGGCCAGTTCGGCCACCACGCCCAGATCGTGCGTGATCCAGATCAGCGCGGTGTTGTGCTCGCGGCAGATCTCCTGCATGCGGTACAGGATCTGGCCCTGGATGGTGACGTCCAGCGCGGTCGTGGGTTCGTCGCAGATGATCAGGTCAGGCTTGTTCAGCATGGCGATTGCAATCGCCACGCGTTGGCGCATGCCGCCCGAGAACTCGTGCGGATAGCTCTTCAAGCGCTTCTCGGGCGACGGGATGCCCACCATGGCCAGCGCCTCGCGGCAGCGCTCTTCGGCTTGCGCGCGCGGCACGTCTTCGTGCGTGAGAATGGCTTCCATCATCTGTTCGCCGATGCGCAGCACCGGGTTCAGCGTCATCAGCGGATCCTGGAAGATCATCGCGATGCGGTTGCCGCGCAACTGGCGCATCTGCTCTTCGGTGAGCTTGCGCAGGTCGGTGCCTTTGAACTTCACCTCGCCTTCAACGACTTCCCCGGGCGGGTCGATCAGACCCAGCAAGGAGAAGCCCGTGACGGATTTGCCCGAGCCCGATTCGCCGACCAGGCCCACGATTTCGCCGCGGCGGACCGTGAGGTCAACGCCGTCGACGGCCAGCCAGGCGCCGGCTTCAGTATGAAATGCAGTGCGCAGGCCGCGCACTTCAAGAAGGGTATCGCTCATGTCAGTGTTCCATTGCCCGGCGTTGCCCCGTCTGGGGGGAAGCGCGTTGCGCTTGGCGGGTGGGCTTCATCGCTTGGGGTCCAGGCTTTCACGCAGGCGGTCGCCCACGATGTTGATGGAAAGAATCAGCACCAGCAGGGCGATGCCCGGGAACAGGCTGATCCAGTAATCGCCCGACAGCAGGTATTGAAAACCGTTCGAGATCAACAGGCCCAGCGACGGCTCGGTGATCGGCACGCCGACGCCCAGGAACGACAGCGTGGCTTCCAGCGCGATGGCCGTGGCGATCTGGATGGTGGCGAACACCATGACGGGACCCAGGCAGTTGGGCAGCAGGTGAAAGACCATGATGCGCCAGGCCGGAAAGCCCAGGTTGGCCGCGGCTTCCACATATTCCTTGCGGCGCTCTTGCAGCGCGCGGCTGCGCATGATGCGCGCGTAGTGGCCCCACTGCACCAGCACCAGCGCCAGGATCACCTTGTCGACCCCGCGTCCCAGCACCACCAGCAGCACCAGCGCGACCAGAATGGTCGGAAAGCCCAGGATGAAGTCGACGATGCGCATGAGCACCGTGTCGACCAGGCCGCCGACATAAGCGGCGATGAGGCCGACGGCGCCGCCCACGGCGGTGGCCAGCACCACGGCGGACAAGCCCACCATCAGGCTGATGCGCAGGCCATACAGAATGGCGCTGAGCATGTCGCGGCCCTGGTCGTCGGTGCCAAGCCAGGCGATGCTGCCGTCCATCAATGCCTGGCGCGGCGCAAGGCGGCCGTCCATCAGCGACAGGTTGGCCAGGTCATACGGGTTCTGCGGGGCGAAGTAGGGCGCGAACAGGACCAGGATCACCAGCACGGCCAGCGCAATCGCCGAGCCGCGCACGGTGGGCCGGGCGTGCAGTTTCTTCAGGATGGAGGCGCGCTGCGGCGTCTCAGCCAGGGGCTGGACGGTGCGGGTGCGGCCGGGGTTGGGAGTATTAGCCATGGCGGTTTATTGAGCGGGGGTCACGAGCTGCACGCGCGGGTCGAGCGCGGCGTACAGAATGTCCACAACCAGGTTGATGACCACGAAGATCAGGGTAACGAGCATCACGTAGGCGACCACCACGGGGCGGTCCAGCTGGTAGACGCTGTCGATCAACAGCTTGCCCATGCCCGGCCAGGCGAACACGGTTTCCGTGATGGTGGAGTAAGCGATCAAGCTGCCGAATTCCATGCCGATCACCGTCACCACGGGGATCAGGATGTTGCGCAGGATGTGGCGGCGCACGATGCGGCCGGGCTTGACGCCCTTGGCCCGCGCGAACTTCACGTAGTCCTGGCTGCGCGCTTCGACCACGCCCGAGGCCGTCAGCCGTAGCACCAGCGCAATGTTGGCCAGTGCCAGGTTCACGGCCGGCATGATCAGGTGCGACCAGCCGTTGGCGGTCAAGATAGACAGCTTCACGCCCAGCACGGTGACGGTGTCGCCGCGCCCGGTGGCGGGCAGCCAGCCCAGCCACACGGCGAACAGCAGGATCAGCATCATGCCCTGCCAGAAGTTCGGCAGCGAAAAGCCCAGCACCGACGACGCCATGATGCCGCGGCCCAGATATTCATCGCGGTACAGGCCGGCCACGAGCCCCAGCGGAATCCCGATCACACAGGTCAGCATGATGGCCACGAACACGAGTTCGAAGGTGGCCGGAATGCGCTGCACGATCAGTTCCACGGCGGGAATGCCGTGCACGAAGGACGTGCCCAGGTCGCCGTGCAGCGCGCGCCACAGGAATCCTGTGTATTGCTGCCACACGGGCAGGTCCAGGCCCAGGCGGGCGATCATCGCCTCGCGCGCGGCTTGGCTGGCTTCGGGGCTGACCAGCAGTTCGATCGGGTCGCCCACGGCATAGACCGCGAAGAAGACCACGACCGAAACGGCCAGTAGCACGAACAGACTCTGAATCAGTCTGCGTAGGATGAACAAGGCCACGTGTAAATTTCCTTGGTGGGCTCAGGGTTTCTTGGCGCCGCGTGTTGACTTGGCGTGTTTATTTGTCGTGCGTAGTCGGCGAGTTCACTTGGCCGGTTTGGCCGACATGGCCAGGGTGTACTGATCGGCCCGGCCTTCATAGACCAGCCCCTTCTTGAACGCCCAGATACTGCTTTCGAAATGCAGAGGGATGCTGGGCAGATCGGCCAGCGCCAGCGTCAGCGACTGTTGCAGCAGCTTTTCGCGCTCGGCCGGATCCACAGTGACCAGCGCGCGCTTGAACACGGCGTCGAACTCGGGGTTGTCGTAACCGCCGTAGTTGCTCGTGCCCAGGCCTTGCGGCTTGTCGAACTTGGTGACCCAGTATTGTAGGAAAGACGAGGCCTCGCCGGTCTCGGAGGACCAGCCGCCCATGGCAAAGCTGAATTCGCGCTTGGCGCGCTTGGGGAAATACACCGAACGCGTCATGGCATCGACCGTCGTCTTGATGCCCACGCGCGACAGGTATTGCGCCACGGCTTGCGAGATCTGGGCGTCGTTGATGTAGCGGTCGTTGGTGGACGAGATGGTCAGCTCGAAGCCGTTTGGATAGCCGGCTTCGGCCAGCAGCTTCTTGGCGCCGTCCGGGTCGTACTTCAACTCGGGCGGGTGCGGCAGCGTGCCGAACATGCCGTCAGGCAGGAACTGATTGGCGGGGGTGGCGGCGCCGTCCATGATGCGGGCGGCAATCGTCTTGCGGTCGATCGCCATGGAAATGGCGCGGCGCACGCGCACGTCCTGCAAGGGGTTCTTGCCGTTGGCCGCCTTCACGGTGGGGCTGACATCGCGGCCCACATCGAATTGGAAATACACCACGCGCACTGACGGCGTGATGACATGGCCGAAGCCCGGCGTTTCCGAAATGCGCTTCACGTCGCGCGCAGCGGGGTTTTCGATCAAGTCGAAATCACCGGCCAACAGGCCCGTCAGGCGCGGACCGGCGGCGGGCACCGGCACCAGCTTCACGTTCTGCCAGGCCGGCTTGTCGCCCCAGTAGCTGTCGTTGCGGGCAAGTTCGATGCCCGTGCCTTTGACGTAAGTCTTGAGCGTGTACGGGCCGGTGCCGATCACGTCGCGGCCGGAATTGAAGTCCGCCACGGTCGGCCACGCGCCGGTCACGCCGCACTTGTTCGCCAGGTCGAAGGTGATGGGGCCGTGCTTCACGATGCCGTTCCACAGCATTGCGGTGCGGGTCAGATCGTTGGGCAGCAGCGGGTAGGGCTTGTGCGTCTTGATGACGAGCTTGTTGCCGTCCAGCGCTTCTACGCTGGCAAATTTCTGCACGATGGCCGGGTACGAGCCGCCGATGGATTGCTCGTTGTTCATCACGCGGCAGAACGTGAAGATGACGTCCTGGGCGGTGAAGGGCTGGCCGTTGGAAAACTTCACGCCATCGCGCAGCGTGAATTCCCAGGTGGTGTCATCCAGCGGCTTCC
>CAJYKY010000127.1 GCA_913775005.1 uncultured Achromobacter sp. | reverse complement strand
CGGACGAATACCGTGACCTGATCGTGGCCTGGCGCAATGTCGCGCCGGTGCGGCTGGGCCAGGTCGCCACGATTGAGGACGGAGCGGAAGACCGCTACCTGGCCGCCTGGGTCGACAAACAGCCGGCGGTGCTGGTCAACATCCAACGCCAGCCGGGCGCCAACGTGATCGCCGTGGCCGATCAGGTCAAGGCGCTGCTGCCGCAGCTGACGGCGAGCCTGCCGGCGGCGGCCGACGTCCGCATCCTGACCGACCGCACCGAAAGCATCCGCGCGTCGGTACGCGGCGTGCAGTGGGAACTGGTGTTCGCCGTGGGGCTGGTGGTGCTGGTGACGTTCCTGTTCCTGCGCAACCTGCCCGCCACGCTGATCCCCAGCCTGGCCGTGCCACTGTCGCTGATCGGCACCTTCGGCTTCATGCACCTGGCCGGCTTTTCCACCAACAACCTGACGCTGATGGCGCTGACCATTGGCGCGGGCTTCGTCGTGGACGACGCCATCGTCATGCTGGAGAACATTGCGCGCTACCGCGAGCAAGGCCACAGCCCGATGGCCGCCGCCTTGAAGGGCGCGGGGCAGATCGGCTTCACGCTGGTGTCGCTGACGCTGTCGCTGATCGCCGTGCTGATTCCCCTGCTGTTCATGGAAGACGTGGTGGGCCGGCTGTTCCGGGAATTTGCCATCACGCTGGCCGTCGCCATCCTGATTTCGCTTGCGGTGTCCTTGACCCTGACGCCGATGATGTGCGCGCGCCTGCTGCCCGCGCATGAGGCCTCCCGCCCCGGCCTGCTCGATCGCGTGCAGGCGCGTTACGCGGGCTGGCTCGACGTCACGCTGCGCCATCAGCGCCTGACGCTGCTGGTGATGGTGGGCACGGTGGCGCTGACCGCCCTGCTCTATCTGGCCGTGCCCAAGGGCTTCTTCCCGGTGCAGGACGGCGGCGTGCTGCAAGGCGTGACGCAGTCCGCGCAAAGCACGTCGTTTGACGCCATGTCGCGCCGCCAGCAGGCGGTGGCTGCCAGCCTGCTGGCTGACCCGGACGTGCAGAGCCTGTCGTCCTTTATTGGCATCGACAGCGTGAACACCACGCTGAACACGGGCCGGCTGCTCATCAACCTGAAGCCCTGGGCCGAACGCAGCGCGCCGCTGCCCGAGGTGATGGCGCGGCTGGATGCGCGGGCGCGAGAAGTCCACGGCATCTCGCTGTTCCTGCAACCCGTGCAGGAGCTGAACATTGAAGACCGCGTGAGCCGCGGGCAATATCAGTTCACGCTGACGTCGCCCGACAGCGCGCTGCTGGCCCAATGGAGTCACGCGCTGATGCAGCGCCTGGCCCAGTCGCCCGCCTTGACCGACGTGTCGTCCGACTTGCAAGGCGATGGCCGCCAGGCTTACTTGCAGGTGTCCCGCGACACTGCCGCACGCTTGGGCGTCACGATGGATGACGTGGTGCAGACGCTGTACAACGCCTTCGGCCAACGCCAGGTCGCCACGCTGTTCACGCAGTCCAACCAGTACCGCGTGGTGCTGGAAGTGGATCGATCAATGGCACTGAGCCCCGACGCGCTGGAACGCATCCACCTGCAAACCGAGGGCGGACAGGCGATTCCTCTGTCCGCGCTGGCCACTGTCAGCGAACGTGCGGTGCCGCTGGCCGTGAATCATCTGTCGCAGTTCCCCGCCGTGAACCTGTCGTTCAACCTGCCGGCGGGCGGCTCGCTGGGCGCCGCCATTGCCGCCATCGAAGCCGCGCAGCGCGACATCGCCATGCCGCCCAGCGTCGAACTGCGCTTGCAAGGCGCGGCGTCGGCATTCCAGGCGTCGCTATCCAACACCTTGTGGCTGATGCTGGCCGCCGTGGTCACGATGTATTTGGTGCTGGGCATGCTGTACGAAAGCGCCATCCACCCCGTGACGATTCTGTCGACCTTGCCGTCGGCCACCGTCGGCGCGCTGCTGGCGCTGCTGCTGACCGGCCGGCCGGTGGATTTGATTGCCGTGATCGGCATCATCCTGCTCATCGGGCTGGTGAAGAAGAACGGCATCATGATGGTGGACTTTGCGCTGGAGGCCGAGCGGTCGCGCGGCCTGGCGCCCGAAGCTGCCATCCGCGAGGCCGCGCTGCTGCGGCTGCGCCCCATTCTGATGACGACGCTGGCCGCCCTGTTCGGCGCGCTGCCGCTGATGCTGGCCACGGGTTCGGGCGCAGAGCTGCGGCAGCCGCTGGGCTGGGTCATGGTGGGCGGCTTGCTGGTCAGCCAGGTGTTGACGCTATTCACCACGCCCGCCGTCTATCTGTTCTTTCACCGGCTGGGCCAGCGCCGCAACGTCACCACCCCCGCCGCCAAGCCCGCACCCACTGACGGACCCGCCGCATGATCCGGGCGCTGCTGCACCGCCCCATCGCCTGCATTTTCCTGGCGCTGGCGCTGACGCTGCTGGGCGCCGTCGCGTGGCGGCTGCTGCCCGTATCGCCGCTGCCGCAGGTGGACTTTCCCACCATCGAGGTGCGCGCCGACCTGCCCGGCGCCAGCCCCGAAAGCATGGCCAGCACGGTCGCCGCGCCGCTGGAACGCGCGCTGGGCAGCATTGCCGGCGTCAGTTCCATGACGTCGTCCAGCAACCAGGGCGCGACCCGGGTGCAGTTGCAGTTCGACCTGGACCGCGACATCAACGAAGCCGCCCGCGACGTGCAGGCCGCCATCAACGCGTCGCGCGCAGAATTGCCCGCGGGCATGCCGGGCAACCCCAGCTACCGCAAGGTCAACCCGTCGCAGGCGCCCATCATGGCGCTGGCGCTCAGCAGCGCCACGCGGCCGGCGGGCCAGCTGTATGACCTGGGATCGACGGTGCTGGCGCAAAAGCTGTCGCAGATCAGCGGCGTGGGCGAAGTGACGATGGGCGGCAGTTCGCTGCCTGCTGTGCGCGTGCAGGTCAACCCAAACGCGCTGGCGCACTACGGCGTGGCGCTGGATGACGTGCGCCAGGCCATCGCCGATGCCGCGCCGATGCGCCCGCAAGGCCAGCTGGATGCCGCCGGCCAGCGCTGGGAAGTCGGCACGCCCGAACAGCCGCGCATCGCCGACGACTACAACAGCCTGATCGTGCGTCACCAGGACGGCGCCGTGATCCGGCTGGCGCAGGTCGCCAAGGTCAGCGATTCCGTGGAAAACCGCTACAGCAGCGGCTTTCACAACCGCAACCCGGCCGTCGTGCTGACCATCAGCCGCCAGCCCGGCGCCAACATCATCGAAACCATCCGCGCCATCAACGAGGCGCTGCCCGGCCTGCGCGCGCTGATGCCCGCCGACGTAGACCTGACCGTGGCGCTGGACCGCTCGCCCGGCATCACCGCCACCCTGCGCGAAGCCCACATCACGCTGGGTCTGGCGACCTTGCTGGTCATCGTGGTGGTCTGGGTGTTCCTGGGCAATGCGCGCGCGGCAGCGATTCCCAGCGTGGCTATTCCGGTGTG
>CAJYKY010000126.1 GCA_913775005.1 uncultured Achromobacter sp. | reverse complement strand
AAAGGCATTCAGCGCCGAGGCCACGATGGCGGGGGCTTCCACCGGCAGCATATGCCGTTGGCCGTCGATGACGCGCGCGCGGCCGTCGGGCAGCGCCCGCGCCAGGCTGCGCGTCATGCGCGGCGTGGAGCCCACGTCGTGTTCGCCCGTCATGGCCAGCGCGGGGCATTCAATGGCGGGGGCGGCGTCGGTCAGAATGCCGTCGCCCTCGGCGAACAAGCGGTACGCGGCCAGGAAGTCGGCGCGGTGGTTGCGCACCAGCCGTTGGCCGATGGCGGCCACGCGGTCCGGGCGCGCGGCCTGGAAGGCGGGCGTGAACCAGCGCTGCAACGACACCTGGGCGGCGGCTTGCACATCCTGCGTGGCGGCGGCGGCCAGGCGCGCGGTCACGGCCTGGACTTCCTCAGGCGTGCGCTGGAACACGGTGCTAAGCAGCACCAGCCGCGTCACGCGCTGGGGGCGTGCAGCGGCATACGCGCCGGCAATCAGGCCACCCATCGAATAGCCCAGCACGTCGGCCTGCGCCCAGCCTGCCTGATCCAGCTCGGCGTCCAGCTGCGCGATAAAGTCCTCGATGCGCGCCTCGCCCGTGATGCCGGGCGCCGCGCCGTGGCCCAGCAGGTCGTAACGCAGCACGTCGAAGTCGGCTTCCAAGTGCGGCGCCAGATCATCCCACAGCGTGTGATCCAGCCCCACGCCGTGCAACAACACCAGCGGCGCGCCACGGCCCGAGCGATGGCGGGGCGCGCTCATTTTGCTTGTGCCTCTTGCGCCAGTTCCTGCAAATCGGAATAGCGGTTGCCAATGCGGTGATGCGGGCGGCCCGAGGTGGCGGCGCCCAGCGCAATCACGATTTCATCCGGCGCGGGCGCGTCGAAAATGTTGGTTTGCACCGTCAGGTAATGCGAGCGCAGGCCTTCGTCCTGCTTGTGCATCAGCGGCACCGAAATCACGCACCCCGGACCGCCGCGCGTGTTGGTGAAGCTAAGGTAGCTCGTGCCGCCCACGGCGTTGCGATAAGCATTGCCAAAGCGCAGCGTGTGGATCAGCGCGGAAGCGTGTTCGACTTCGCCCGCCGTGCCTACGACGGCGGCCTTGCCATAGGCTTCAATCTGGTCGGCCGATCCGGCCTGGCGCAGAATCTCTGCCACCAGCAGCTCGCCCAGCGGCGGGGCGGTTTCCATGATCTGCGGGCGCAGGTCTTCCTGGAACGGCAGGCCGGCCCACGGGTTACGGATCACGGCGGCGGCCACGATCATGATCAGCGGGCGTTCGGCGGCCTTGCCGCCTTCAATGCAGGTCTTTTCGACGTAACTGACGATCTTGCGGACTTCTAAAGTCATTGCATGCTCCCGTGCATTCGGTTGGTTCGGTGGGGGCCGGAGATCCGGACCACGATGCAGCCATTGTTCAAGCGCGGGGGGAATTTTGACAATCCAAATTAACGTAAGTTAATTTCGGAAAATCTGAATTTGTTCGATCGCCACTCATGCCTGCTCCGTTGAAAATCCAGCACCTGCGCCAGTTCCTGATGGCCGCCGATCACGGCAGTTTCAGGCTCGCGGCTGAAGGCACGCATCGGTCGCAAGCGGCTGTGTCGGCCGCCATGCAAGACCTGGAACAGCAGTTGGGTGCACCCTTGTTCGAAGCCGGCAAGCGCGCGCAGCTGACGCCGCTGGGCGTGGCGGTGGCGCCGCTGCTGCGCGAACTGCTGGCCACGCATGACCGCGTGCTGGACGCGGCGCGCCAGCTGGGCATGGGCAGCACCGGGCCGGTGTCCTTGGCGGTGATGCCGTCGCTGGCTGACGAATGGTTGCCGCGCCTGTTGGAGCGCTATGCACGCAGTCATCCCGACATCCGCATCCGTGCCGTGGACGAGCCCTCGCAAGAGGTGCACCGGCTGGTGCTGACGGGCGAAGTGCAGGTGGGCGTGGCGGGGCAGGTGCCGCGCACGGCCGAAGTGGCGTTTACGCCCGTGGCGCGCGATGCCTTCGGGCTGGTCTGCCGCAAGGGGCATCCGCTGGCGCGGCGGCGCGGGCCGGTGCCGTGGGCGGCGTTGCAAGCGGAACGGCTGATCGGCAACGCCACCTTCGAGACGCTGAAGCACCGGCAGTTGGGCAGCGGTATCGACGACCCGGCGATCGTGGTGTCCAACCGCGCATCCTTGCTGGCCAGCGTGCTGAGCGGGTTGGGCGTGACGGTGCTGCCGGTGCTGGCGCGGCCGGCGGTCAGCACCGGCCTGGCGTTCGTGCCGCTGGCGGAGCCCACGGTGGAACGGATCGTGGGCGTGCTTAGCCGCAAGGAAGAAACGCTGCTGCCATCGGTGGCGGCGATGCACGCGCTGGCGTTGCAGTCGCTGGCGCAGTTCACGCGACGCAAGGGCGCGCAGCGGGTATAGCAGCCTTGGCGGATAGCGCGGCCAGCGCCTTCACACGCCGCAAGCCACCATCATGAATTGCCGGAAGGCGTCGGCGGGCTTGGCCATCGCCGCGCGCGGATGCCACAGCAGGCCGGCTTCCATCGGCGGCACCGCGTCGGTGATCGGCAAGGCTTCGATCTTGCGGCCTTCCAGCGACCACGGCCGGTACACCATGTCAGACAGCATCGTCACACCAAACCCGTGCGCCACCAGCCCGCGCAACGCTTCCATCGACCGCGTGCGAAACGCGATGTCCGGCTCCAGGCCGTGCGAGCGCCAGTAGCTCAGCGCCGACCGTTCGCCTTCGTCCATTTCCAGCAGGATGTACGGGTAGCGGGCGATATCCGCCAGCGAAGGCGCCGACGCCGATAGCAGCGGATGGCCCGCCGCCGTCCACAGCTGCCGGCGCGACCGCACCAGCACCTGATGGCCGTAACGGTCGCGCCGTTCGACATTGGACAGCAGCGCCACGCCCAGCTCGACATCGCCGCTGGCCACGGCCGCTTCGATCTCGGGGCGGTCCATATCGACCAGGTCCAGCGTCACGTCGGGATAGCGCCGCCGGAAACGCGCCAACAGGTCGGGCAGAAAATATCCCAGCACCGTGTACGACGCCGCGATGCGCACCGAGCCACGCAGCGCATAGCGCTGAAAGCCCGGTTCGCGGATGGCGTCGTCCAGCGAATCCAGGATGTCTTGCGTGCGCCGGTGAAAGTTATGCCCTTCCGGCGTCAGCGTGACGCCGTGCGGGTGGCGGTCGAACAGGCGCACGCCCAGCTGCGCTTCCAGCGCCAGCACGGCGTTGGTGACGGCCGACTGCGATACATGTTCATCAGCAGCCGCCATGGAAAACCGGCCGGTGCGCGCGGCCGCCGCGAAGTAACGCAGCTGGCGCAGAGTGACGTCATTAGCCATCGAATAGGGTAGGGAGGATGCGGGAAGAGGGCGGGAACAGATATCTGTTTTTCACATACCTGCTACCTGAAACTATGAATATACGATAACCATCGCCCTTCCTACACTTCCGGAAAACACCCAAAAAAATCCCCCTTCCGCGAGGAGACAAGCGCGTGAATGCCCCCTTACCCCCGGGCGTGGCCGATACACATGGCCTGACGCTGGACGACAAATACACCCAGTCCGCTGGCCGCATCTACCTGAGCGGCACCCAGGCGCTGGCGCGCCTGCCGCTGATGCAGAAACAGCGCGATCAACAGGCCGGCCTGAACACGGGCGGCTACATCTCTGGCTACCGGGGCTCGCCGCTGGGCGGGCTGGATCAGGCGCTGTGGAAAGCCAAGAAACACCTGAAGGCGCACGACGTGGTGTTTCAACCGGGCGTGAACGAAGACCTGGCCGCCACTGCCGTCTGGGGCTCGCAACAGCTGAACCTGTTTCCCGGCGCCACGCGCGATGGCGTGTTTGGCATGTGGTACGGCAAGGGGCCGGGGGTGGACCGGTCGGTCGATGTGCTCAAGCACGCCAACTCGGCCGGCTCGTCTGCGCATGGCGGCGTGTTGATGCTGGCGGGCGATGACCACGCGGCCAAGTCCTCGTCGGTGGCGCATCAATCCGAACATGTGTTGATCGCCAGCGGCATCCCCGTGCTGTACCCGTCTAACGTGCAGGAGTATCTGGACTACGGCTTGCATGGCTGGGCGATGAGCCGCTACACCGGCCTTTGGGTGGCGATGAAGTGCGTGACGGACGTGGTGGAATCCAGCGCGTCGGTGGATGTGGACCCGGCGCGCGTGCGCATCGTGCTGCCCGAGGATCCGCTGCCCGAAGGCGGCCTGAACATCCGCTGGCCCGATTCGCCCTTGGCGCAAGAGGCCCGCCTGCTGGATCACAAATGGTATGCCGCGCTGGCCTATGTGCGCGCCAACAAGCTGAATCGCGTGGTGCTGGACTCCCCCCGCGCGCACTTCGGCATCATGACGGCGGGTAAGGCGTACCTGGACGTGCGCCAGGCCTTGAACGACCTGGGGCTGGACGAAGCCGCGTGCGAACAGGCCGGCATCCGCGTGTTGAAGGTGGGCTGTATCTGGCCGCTGGATGCACAGGATGCGCGTGAATTCGCCACTGGCCTGAAGGAGATTCTGGTTGTCGAGGAAAAGCGCCAGATCCTTGAATATGCGCTGAAGGAAGAGCTCTACAACTGGCGTGATGATGTGCGCCCACGCGTGTACGGCAAGTTCGACGAACGCGAACATGGCGGCGGGGAATGGACGACGCCGCGCGCACCCTGGCTGCTGCCCGCGCGCCATGAACTGTCGCCCGCGCTGATCGCCCGCGCCATCGCCGCGCGCTTGGACAAGGCCGATCTGTCGGACGCATTGCGTGCGCGCATCGCGGCCCGGCTGGCCGTCATCGACGCCAAAGAGCGCGAAGCCGCGCGCCCGACGCTGGTGGAAGAACGCAAGCCGTGGTTCTGCTCGGGCTGTCCGCACAATACGTCGACGCGCGTGCCGGAAGGGTCGCGCGCCGTGGCGGGCATTGGTTGCCACTACATGGCGATGTGGATGAACCGCGACACCGATACCTTCAGCCAGATGGGCGGCGAGGGCGTGGCGTGGCTGGGGCAAAAAGACTTCACCAGCGAGCGCCACATCTTTGCCAACCTGGGCGACGGCACGTACTTTCATTCTGGCTTGCTTGCGATCCGCGCAGCGGTGGCGGCGCGCGCGTCCATCACCTACAAGATCCTGTACAACGACGCGGTGGCAATGACCGGCGGACAGCCGGTGGACGGCGTGTTGACGGTGCCGCAGATTGCGGCGCAGATGCAGGCTGAGGGCGTGGTGAAGACGGTGGTCGTCACCGACGAACCCGACAAATACACCGGGGCTGCCGCACTGCCTGCCGGCATCGACGTCCATCACCGCAAGGCGCTGGATGATGTACAGCGCGCGTTGCGCGACATCGTGGGTGCCACGGTGCTGATCTACGACCAGACCTGCGCCACCGAAAAGCGCCGCCGCCGCAAGCGTGGCGAGTATCCCGATCCGCCCCGCCGCGCCTTCATCAACGATGCGGTGTGCGAAGGCTGTGGAGATTGCTCGGTCAAGTCCAACTGTCTGTCGGTGGAACCGCTTGAGACGACGATGGGCACCAAGCGCCGCATCAACCAGTCGTCGTGCAACAAAGACTTTTCCTGTGTGGAAGGGTTCTGTCCCAGCTTCGTGACGGCGGAAGGCGCGGTGCTGCGCAAGCCGGGTGCGGCAGGCGTGGGGGCGGGTGCTGCGGCGCATGCGGGTGCCGCGACGCATGTGGGTGCCGCAGCGCAGGCGGGTGTCGCCCCAGACGGCGTGCGAGGCCAGGCGTCCGCTTCGCCCGGCGTCCCGTTGCCGGACGCCGCGCACATCGCCAGCGGCGCTGCGTACCGCATCGTGATTGCGGGCGTGGGCGGCACCGGCGTGGTCACCATCGGCGCGCTGCTGGGCGCGGCCGCGCACATCGAAGGCAAGGGCGTCACGGTGCTGGACATGGCGGGTTTGGCGCAGAAGGGCGGCGCAGTGCTCAGCCATGTGCAATTGGCCAACGGCCCCGAAGACCTGCACGCCACCCGCGTGGCGCTGGGCGAGGCGGACCTGGTCATCGGTTGCGATGCGCTGGTGTCGGCATCGCCCGAGGTCTTGTCGCGCTTGCGCCCCGACCATGGTCGCGCGGTGGTGAACAGCGCCGCCGCGCCCACGGCCGCCTTTCTGTCGCAACCGTCCTGGCGCTTTCCGGGCGCGCAGGCCGAAGCGGCGGTCTCGCAAAGCACCGGCGGCAACTGCGATTTTCTGGACGCCGGGCCGCTGGCCGAAGCCTTGTTGGGCGACACCCTTTATGCCAACCCGCTGCTGTTGGGCTATGCGTGGCAGAAGGGCGGCGTGCCGCTGCAACGCGACAGCCTGCGTCGCGCCATCGAGATCAATGGCGTGTCCGTGGAAAAGAATCTGGCCGCGTTTGAACTCGGCCGTCAGGCGGCGCATCGCGGTGTCGAGGCATTGCAATCGGCTTATGCGCCGGCTCCGGCAGCGCAAGTTGTCGCCATGCCGGAATCGCTGGACGCGCTGATCAAGCGGCTGGCGGCGCACGTGCGTGCGTATCAGGACGACGCCTACGCGTCGCGCTTCGTGTCCGCCGTAGAGGCGGTGCGCGTGCGCGAAGCGGCGCTGCCGCAGGCACAGCGCGGCGAGCTGACGCGCGCCGTAGCGCGAAACCTGGCCAAGCTCATGACTTACAAAGACGAGTACGAGGTGGCGCGGCTATACACCGACCCCGCGTTCAAGGCCAAGCTGCAAGCGCAATTTGAAGGGGAGCCGGGGCGCGACTATCAGCTGCGCTACTACCTGGCCCCGCCGGCCTTTGCGCGGCGCGATGCGCGCGGCCAACTGCAAAAGCGCAGCTACGGTGCGTGGATGGGCGTGGCGTTCCGCTTGCTGGCACCCATGAAGCGCGTGCGCGGCACGTGGCTGGACGTGTTCGGCAAGACCGAGGAACGCCGCCAAGAACGGCAGCTGGCCGCGGATTACCTGGCGCTGGCGGACGAATTTTCGCGGACGCTGGATGCTGGCAATGTAGATGCAGCGCTGGCGCTGGCCGAGCTACCCGACGCTATTCGCGGGTATGGCCACGTCAAGGAGAAGAGCATGCGCGAGGCGCGGGCGCGTAGGGAAGCGCTGATGGCGCAGTATCGGACTCCCGTGAAAAGGGAGCGGGCGGCGTAGGCGCGGGGCGGCGATGCGAGAGGGCGGCGCGGCCCGGCAGCGCGGCCATCGGACGGTGTACGATCCCCCGACAAATCGCAACGCCCTGCGTGCTTGCCGCCCCGCCATGGAAAACCTGCTTCGTAAACTCGACCTGACCTCGCTTCGCCTGTTCGTCGCCGTGTGCCAGGAAAACAGCATCGCGCGGGCGGCGGAACGCGAGTTCATTGCGCCCTCGGCCGTCAGCCGCCGCATCGCGGATCTGGAAGCGCTGATCGGCCTGCCGCTGATCGAGCGTCACACGCGCGGCGTCTCCGTCACCGCTGTGGGCCAGACGGTGTTGCGCCACGCGCAGCAGATCATCGGCGACATCGAATCCATGGGCGCTGAGCTCTCGCGCTTTTACGCCGGCGTGAAGGGCAACGTGCGAGTGGTAGCCAACCTGTCGGCCATCGTGCAGTTTTTGCCTGAAGACGTGGCGGCGTTTCAGCGCCTGTTTCCTGACGTGGACATCGACCTGGAAGAGCAGCACAGCCCCGACGTGTTGCGCCTGGTGCGCGAGCGCGCGGCCGACTTTGGTATCTGCAACCAATTGGCCGATGCGCATGGGCTGGAACAATTGCCCTACCGCCGTGACCGGCTTGCAGTGATGCTGCCGTCCCAGCATCCCAAGGCTGCGGCGCGCCAGCTGAGCTTGCGGGACATCGCAGACGATACCTTTGTGGGGTTGCGCGAACACAGCGCACTGACGCAGCTGCTGGCAGCGCAGGCGGCATTGCTGGGGACGACGCTGTCGGTGAAAATCCGCGTGGCCAGTCTGGATGCGCTGTGCCGGATGACGCATGCTGGCCTGGGGCTGGCCATCATGCCGCAGCAGGTGGCCGAGCTGTACCTGCAATCACTGGATGTGGTGGTGCGCCCGCTGGCCGATGACTGGGCGCGCCGGCAGCTGTGCATCGTGTACCCCAGCGCCAATCAGTTGTCGGCGACGGCGGGCGCGCTGGTGAAGTTCTTG
>CAJYKY010000125.1 GCA_913775005.1 uncultured Achromobacter sp. | reverse complement strand
AAGAGCTCTTGCTGCTTCTTCTCGACCACCTGCGTCAAGGTCGTCGTCTTCGTGCGCAGCCACCCGCCCCCGCTCGTATGCGGGCCGTCGTTGCGCACGATGACGCCGGTATTGAACTTGCGATAGGCCACGCTGAACACGGACGTATCCAGCGCCGTGCCGCCCGAGGTTTCCAGGCGGTAATGCTTGCCGTCCGGGCCGACGATGGTGCCGTTGGCGTCTTCCACCAGCTTTTGCGTGCCGCTGCCTTCGATCGTGGTCGGCAGCAGCGCATCGTTCAACTTGCCGCTGGCCGTCAGCTGCGCCTTGAGCGCATCGGGCACGGAATTGACGCCGTCATACGCCACTACCGTCGACACCAGCACAGGGCGCGGCGTCTCGAACACCGTCACGGGGCCGGACTTGCTGGTGTTCTTGTCGGTCAGCCAGCCCAGCGGGTCGAAATCGCCAAACAGATTGAACTGCTTGGTCGTGTAGACCGTGGTGGTGGTTTCGCCCGAGCTCCAGCCCATGACCCACACCATCATCTGGCCGGCTTGTGGCTTGTAGCTCAGCGTCAGCGTCTGGCCATCGGCCAGCGAGCCGGCCGTATTGCTGGACCCGGCCGTGCTCTGCTGGCCGCTGCTGTTTTCATACACCCAGATCCAGCTGGGTGCGGTCGGGTCGGACGAATTCGGCGTGGCCGGCACGAACTTGTTCCAGACCGTGTGCACGATATCGTTCAGGCCCTGCAACTCGTACAGGTCCTTCTGCCCGCGCGCCGTGTCGATGATCTCGATGCGGCCCCGGCGGTACGTGCTGACATCGATGTCGCCCGTCACCAGCGCGTAGGTCGTCTGGTTGTCGATGTGCACCGACGCGTAGCCGTTGGCCACGACCAGGTTGCCATTGCCCACCGACACGATCTGGCCCGTCAACGAAATGCTGCCGCCCGCCAGCCGGATCGGGTCCAGAATGATGGTCTGCGTGGCGTAGTCAAAGCGGCCGGTGATAGCGCCATAACGGTTCAGCGACCCATCGGCGCTGAACGACACGCCGCTCACTGCATAGCCGTTGCCGTCTTGCAGCGACTTGTCCTGATCGCCCCGGAACGAGCTGTCGATCTTGATGTAGGCGTCGGTCAGGCCGCTCTGGATCTTGCCGTCGATATTCAGCGTCAGCGCCGAAATGCTGACCGCGCCCAGCGCGAAGATGCGCGAGTCGCGCGCGGCGGAATTATTGTTCAGGTACTGCGCGAAGGAATCCAGCTTCACGTAGCCCCACTTGAGCAACACGTTCTGCATCGTGTCGCTGATGCCGGTGCTCGTGCTATTGCTCTTAAGGGCGTTGACGACGCTGGACCAGCTGTCGTTCAGCAAGGTGGGATCGGTGCCGGTATTGAACCAGCCTTCGCTTTGCAGGCTGAAATTGCCCTTGGCCACGATGTCCAGGCTGACCGCCTGGATCGTGCCCGACACGTTGATGCTGCCCAGCGTGTTGATCACCGACACCTTGCCCAGCGGGTTGACCACCGCGCCCAGCAGGCCCAGATCCACGGGCGCATTCGCGATCATCTTGGCCAGCGTGTCGTCCTTGGAGCCGTCGGCCTTGTATTCGTCCAGCGCGCCGCCGAACGGGTCGGCCGCCCACGTGTTCTTGATCTGGCTGATGTTGACTTCGGCCACGTCCGAGCCCGACGCGCCCTTGACGGACACGTCGTTGATGTACAGGTGGCCGGTCTTGAACACCTTCAACTGGCCATCGGAACCCGGCCGGATGATGGTGCCGTCCAGCACGACGGCGTCGTACACGTTCATCAGCATCGGCGAATCGTTGACGATGTTGATCTGCGTGTTGGCGCGCGCGTCGATGCCCGCGCGGTTCACGCCGCTGGTGTCCGTGGCGTTCACATACACCGAGCCGCCTGCGGCATACATGTCGGGCAGCTCAACGTAGAACGTCGAGAACGAATCCAGGTAGCGCACCTGGCCATCGACCAGCGTGGCCATCTGGATGCTTTGCAGCTGGCGCTGCAAGGCGGCGATATTGGCCTGGTAACGCGCCACCGCCTGCGGGTCGGACGCGTGTTCGGCCTGCATCTTGGTCAGCGTGCGGATCTGCTCGCTGATCACGTTCTGCTGGCTGGCGTAACGCAGCGTGGGCCGGCCCACGTCCACCGTCTTCAGCACGAAGTACATATTGCCGACCGTCGCGGCGGCCAGCGTGCCGAAGTCGGACCCCAGCGCTTCGTCCTGCTGGGCTTGCGTGGGGTTCGACAGGCGTTGCCAATAGCTGTTGCCGTAGTTCTCTTTGGCCAGATCCAGGTCGCGGCTGTCCAGGCTGTTGTAGCGGTAGTAGGTGGACCCGTCCTTGATGATCATGCCGGTCGTGACATTGACCTTGATGTCGCTGGACGTAAACGCCGTCAGCTCATAGTTCACGTCGATATTGACCGTGCCCGGCGCGCCGTCGACGCTGGTCTTGCCCGCGCCCAACAGCTTTTCCAGAATGGCCTTCACCACGGCCGAATTGGAATCGAACTTCACCGCACCGCCGGCCGCCTGCACGCCCAGGCCGGACAGGCCCAGTTCCTTGAGCAGTTCCGCCGGAATCACGAACAGGTTCGCCGCGTTGTTCACGCCCGCAATGATCTGCGTGGCCGCGCCCGTGGCGACCTTGCTGGACGTGGTGTCGACCACGCCATCCGCCAGATTGGCGGTGGGATTCAGGTTCAAGCCGATGACCTGCACCGTGCCGTTCACCTTGGCCTGGTCCAGCGTCGACGGGTTGGTTTCCAGGCGCACATTGCGCTGCGCCTTCAACAGCGAGCCATTGGCGGCCGCGCCGTCGATCAGCACCGTATTGATCTGGCGCGCCTTGGCGCCGCTATCCACATCGGGAATCTGCGCAATGCCCACCAGCGTGAACGACACATTGTCGTTGGCCAGCAGATAGCCGGTGGACAAGGGGTCTGACGCCTTGCCGCTGCCCGCCAGCGCCAGGATGCTGTCGGCCTCGATCGACGAATTGTCGATCTGGATGGCGTTGCGCACCGTCAGATTGTTATTGCTGTCCGACTTGCTGAAGCTGGACACCGCCACCACCAGCAGGTCGCTGATGGTCGTGGTGACGCCGCGCGTGTTGGCGGCCAGCACCACATCGCCAAAGGCGTTGCGCAGGAAGGCGCCGTCCACCTTCACTTGGGACAAGGCGCCGTCGGTGCTCAGGTGGTTGGTCGACAGCGTGACCGACACGCCGGACACGCCGGTGATCTTGTTGCGCTGCGTATAGATAATGTCGTTGGTCGTCACCAGGTCCAGCATGCCGGGCGTATTGAAGTCGCCCCGCGCCTGCACCACCGTCATGCCCGCCGAACCGATGGTGTCGCCCGCCTGGCGCGACCCGGTGATGGTGATGGTGGATTCCGCCGTGATCGACACGGTGTGCTTGCTGATGTCGGCGCCCGCCACCTTGACGGAATAGCCGCTAAGCGTGGACGTGCCGCGCACGGTGTTGTTGCTGCGGATGTCCAGCTTGTTGCCCGACACCTGCGCACCGCCGCTGATGTCGATGGCCGACTTGCCACCCACCGCGACGTCGATCTTGCCCTGGCGGCCAGCCACCAGCGCGATGGTGCCGGCGTCCATCTTCACGTCCACCGACTGCACCTGCCCCGCCGTGATGCTGAGCAGGGTGCCGTCCACGCGGGCGTTGTTGCCGATCTGGACGCGCGCGTCCAGGCTCGTCGTCAGCGACGCCGTGTCGATCGACACCGTCACGCCGCCCACTTCCAGCGAACGGGCCTCGGCCAACAGGCCGGCCTCGCCGTTGCGTTCGGTGGTGGCGCCCACCGTGATGCCCACGATGGCGCCCTGCACAGTGGCGTTGTCCACCGAGGCCTTCAGCGAACCGCCCAGCCGCGTTTCGGCGCTCATCACGCCCACACCGATGACGCCGCCCGTGGTGGACGTGAACGCGCTGGTCACGGTGGATTTCAGCCAGACCCAGACGGCCGGCGTGGCCGCCACGACGGGCCTGGCCGTGAACGTCAACAAGGCGCTGGTCGACATCGGCACCACAACGCTGGCCGAGGCCCGTAATGGCGCCGTGCTGACCGGCGTGTCGGTCACGACGCCAGGCCTGGGCGTGACGCCCGGCATGGTCAACCTCAACGCGCAAGGCACCTACTGGGGCCGCGCGTACTCCAAGGCGATCACGGGCGGCGTCATCGGTGTGGGCGTGATGAGCGCCGAAACGCGGCTGGGCGGTTCGCTGAAG
>CAJYKY010000124.1 GCA_913775005.1 uncultured Achromobacter sp. | reverse complement strand
GTTCGGCTTTGGCGGCACCAACGGCTCCATGGCCGTTCGCCGGGTCTGATTTGGAAGGCTCCGAGGCAGGTCGCTGGTCGTTCCAAGTGCCGGTGGCGCGCCCGCGCGCCGTGATGGCGCTGGGCGGGCTGGCGGTCGCCGCCGCTTTGGCTTGCGTGCTGATGGCCTCGGCCTGGCACGGCATGGCCTGGGCGGCGGTTGCGGTCATCGCGCTGCTGCTTGGAGCTTCAGGGCTGTTACACTCGGCACGTCGCGGCCCGTCCCCGGTATCGGCATTACGCACGGCAACCGGGCATGGGCGCTGGCAGGTACGCCTGCCGCAAGGCTGGCAAGACGCGATGCTGCAAGCGCGGCATCGCGGCCCTCGCTGGCTGACGCTTACATTGCAGCCCCTGGCTTGCGGGAGTACGGCCTTTACCAATAGCACCATTACCCTCACCGTCTGGCAACAGACGTTGCGACCCGAGTCCTGGCGGCGCCTGTGCCTGCTGACGGGCACGGCGCGGCGTCCGCGCGCGGCGGCACGCCCGCAGGAGGCGTCATGAGCGAACGCGAAGTCGACGCAGAGCTGGTTGCGCGCGTTCAGCGGGGCGACAAGAAAGCCTTCGATCTGCTGGTACTGAAGTACCAGCGCAAGATTCTCCGCCTGCTCGCTAGAATGATCCGCGACCCCTCCGAAATCGAGGATGTGGCGCAGGAAGCGTTCATCAAAGCCTATCGGGCCTTACCCCAGTTTCGGGGGGAAAGCGCCTTCTATACGTGGCTCTATCGCATCGCTATCAATACCGCGCGCAACTGGCTGGCCTCGCAAGGCCGGCGTCCCAGCGCGCCGAATGCGATAGAAACGGAAGACGGTGAAACTTTTAACGAAACCGATAACCTAACCGATATAAGCACGCCGGAATCCATGGTTGCCAGTCGCGAGATCGCCGAGACGGTGAACTCTGCGATCGAGGAATTGCCCGAGGAATTGCGCACCGCAATTGTCCTGCGTGAAATCGAAGGTATGAGTTACGAAGACATCGCCCAGAGCATGGATTGCCCGATTGGTACGGTGCGCTCCCGCATTTTTCGTGCGCGTGAAGCCATTGCCACCAAATTGCGACCCTTGCTTGGCACCGATGACGAGCGTCGCTGGTAAGGAGTGGCAGTCATGCAAACCGCAGCCAAGTCCGTTGAAATCACCGATTCCTCCTGGGAAGAATCGGTTTCCGCCTGGATGGACGGAGAAGATTCCGACGATATTTTTCCCAGTCTGTTGTCCAAGGAAGGACGTCAGACCTGGGACACCTATCATTTGATTGGTGATTCCCTACGTAATTCCGATCTGGCCCTGACGCCCAGTGCTGCATTCCAAGCGCGCTTGTCACGGGCGCTGGATGCGGAATTGCCCATTGTGGCGGCGCCTCGGCGCCGTTCGCCTTTACGGGTGGGCTTGTCCGGCCTGGCGGTTGCCGCCGCGGTCGCGACGGTCGCCTGGGTGGCGCAGCCTTATTTGACGGGCACGCCAGCCACGGAAGTGCGCGTACTGGCTGACGCCAGCGGCACCCCCGCCTCCGCCACCGATGATTCGGGTCTGCGCGACTACCTGGAAGCCCATCGCCAGATGGCGGGCCCCAGCGCCGTGCGTCAGGTCTCGTTCGACGTCGGAGCGGGGCGTTGATGGCATTAGCGTTACCGACTCGTTGGCCGCGTGCCGCCTCCTGGCACGCGCACCGCGCCGGCTGGTTTGCCGCGACGCTTCTGACGGCCTTTCTTGCCGCGCACGAACCGGCCCGCGCCGCGGACGCCGCGCCCGCCACGGATGACGTGGTGCAACTGCTTACCCGCATTCAGCAGGCAGCGCGTAAGCAGGATTACGCTGGCGTTTTCATGTATCAGCAAGGCGAGATGATTCAATCCTCGCGGCTGGTGCACGTGCTGGACGGCACGGGCGAACGCGAACGGCTTGAAATTCTGGACGGCCAGCCGCGCGAATACCTGCGTCACAACGAAGATGTGCAGTGCCTGATCCCCGAGCGCAAGACCGTGTTGATCGAGCGTCGCCGTGGCGACCGCTTTCCGGGTCTGTTGCTAGGCGATCCGGCCAATCTCTCAGAGCACTACAAGATTCGCACCGAGTCCGCGCTGCACCGTGTTGCCGGCCGCGAATGCCGCTTGATCACGATCGAGCCGCTGGACAAGTTGCGCTATGGCTACCGGCTTTGCGCTGACGTCGAAACCAATCTGCTGCTCAAGGCACAGACGCTGAACGCGGCGCGCGGTGTGGTCGAGCAGGTCTCGTTCACGTCCTTGCGTCTGGGTTCGGAAGTGGATCCGCAATCGCTGACCTCGCGCTGGAGCACGCGCGACTGGAAGGTGCTTGAGCCGTCGATGGCCCCCGTGGACCTGATGGCGCAGGGTTGGCGCATTCCGGCGCCCAAGGGCTTCAAGGTGATCATGCAGGTGGCCCGCTCGATGGGGCGGGGCGCCACGGTCAGCCAGATGGTGCTGTCCGACGGTCTGGCTGCGATCTCGGTCTTCATCGAACCCTACGACAGCCAGAAGGGGCATCACCCCCCGCATGGGGCCGCGCAGCGTGGCGCCATCACGGTCTATGGCACCCGTATTGCCGACTTCTGGCTGACGGCCGTGGGCGAAGTGCCCGTAGCCACGCTGGAGCAGTTGGCGCAAGCCACAGAATATGTACCCGCCGCGCCTGCGGCGGCAGCGCCGGCGGCCGGGGCGTCAGGGTCGAAGTGACCCTTTGCTCGGGCGACAAGCAGAAATTTCGGAGTAATTTATGAAAGCAATGACGGTGTCGAACGCTTTTTTCCGGCGCTTTCTGGTAGCGGTAGCGGCAGGGGTGTTCCTGTCGACCGCCTACGTACCGCCTTCGGTCGCGCAAGTGCCGACCGTGGCCTTGCCTGACTTCACGGGGATTGTCGAAAAGGCGGATCCCGCTGTCGTCAACATCCGCACCACCGCGACGGTGCCGGTGCGCGGCCCCGGCGGCGGTGGCGGCAACGGCAGCGACCCGTACGAATTGTTCCGCTGGTTCTTCGGCCCTGAATTCCAGCCCCCGGGCGGCGGCCAGTCGCCCACGCCGCGCCAGCGTCCTCAACCGTCGCAACCTGAAGAGCGCACCGTGCCGCGTGGCGTTGGGTCGGGCTTCTTCATCTCGAATGACGGCTACATCCTTACGAACAACCACGTCGTGGTGGACGCCACGGACATCTACGTCACGCTGAC
>CAJYKY010000123.1 GCA_913775005.1 uncultured Achromobacter sp. | reverse complement strand
GGCCCAGCCCAAGGAAACCGACGGTTTCTCGATCCGCGCCACGCAAAACAGCGCGGTGACTGGCCAGCAGCGCTGGGATCTTGCCGTATCGCAAACGCAAGAGACAGAACTGACCGCGAGCTTTCATCGCGGTCTGACGCCGCAGACGCCGCTGGAGCTGACCAAGGACAAGGAATCGCAGACGTACCGCTACTTCCAGATCCACGACACCACCCGCAGCCAGACGAATGTCGCCTATGAAGAAGGCTTGCTGGCGTCGGCGTCGCTGAGCTAATCGCGCACGCAGACGACGCAGGTCACGACGTACATCAAGGGCAAGCTGGTGGACCAGACCGTCACGCCGCTGTCGGATTCCACGCACCGCGACCTGTTGTCGCTGGTGCGCGCGGCCAAGCTGGAGCTGGACCCGGACGACACGCTGACGCCGCGCGATCAGGCCGAAGAAACGCTGCGCCGCAACTATCTGGAATTGGCGCGTTCGGTGGCCAGCCTGCGGCAGGACTGAGCGTCCGGGCAAGCCCGTTTGAACACGGGCGCGCGCCGTCCATTACTATGGCGCGATGAGCCAGCGCAAGAACTCCGCCAAGCCGCGCGCCGACGCCTGCATCCGCGTCCGTGGCGCGCGCGAACACAACCTGAAAAACGTAGATGTGGATATCCCCAGGGACGCGCTGGTCGTGTTCTCGGGCGTATCCGGATCGGGTAAGTCGTCGCTGGCATTCGGCACGCTGTATGCCGAAGCGCAGCGCCGCTACCTGGAATCCCTGTCGCCGTACGCGCGCCGCCTGATCGATCAGGTGGGCGTGCCGGACGTGGACGCCATTGAAGGCCTGCCGCCTGCCGTCGCCTTGCAGCAGCAGCGCGGCACGCCGAATGTGCGGTCGACAGTCGGCAGCATCACCACCTTGTCCAGCATGTTGCGCATGCTGTATTCGCGCGCTGGCGTGTATCCGCCGCGTCAGCCCATGCTGTACGCCGAAGACTTTTCGCCCAACACGCCGCAGGGCGCCTGCCCCAATTGCCATGGCCTGGGCCATGTCTACGACGTGACCGAACAGCTGATGGTGCCGGACCCGTCGCTTAGCATCCGCGAGCGCGCGATTGCGTCGTGGCCGCCTGCCTGGCACGGGCAGAACCTGCGCGACATCCTGGTCACGCTGGGGTATGACGTCGACAAGCCCTGGCGTGACCTGCCCAAGAAAGACCGCGACTGGATCCTCTACACCGACGAACAACCCACGGTGCCGGTCTATGCGGGCTTCACGCCAGCCGAGACGCGCGCGGCGCTGCGCGCCAAAGAGGAACCCAGCTACATGGGCACCTACACGGGCGCGCGCCGCTATGTCATGCATACGTTTGCAACGACGCAAAGCGCCATGATGAAAAAGCGCGTGTCGCGTTTTCTGAGCGGCGCGCCTTGCCCCGAGTGCAAGGGGCGGCGCTTGAAGCGCGAGGCGCTGTCCGTGACGTTTGCCGGTATGGACATCGGCACCTTGACGCAGCTGCCGCTTTCTCGCATCGCGCAAGTGCTGACGCCCGCCGCGCAAGGCAGCGCGGATCAACCGGACCTGTCTCCGGAAAAGCGCATTGCCGCGCAGCGCCTGGCGCAAGATCTGGTCGCGCGCATCGGCACTTTGCAGGCGTTGGGCTTGGGCTATCTGGCGATGGACCGGTCCACGCCCACCTTGTCGCCGGGTGAGTTGCAACGGCTGCGGCTGGCCACGCAGATCCGATCGAACCTGTTTGGCGTGGTGTACGTACTGGACGAACCGTCTGCCGGCCTGCATCCCGTGGACGGGCAAGCGCTGCATCACGCGTTGGATCAGTTGAAGGACGCGGGCAACACGCTGTTTGTGGTCGAGCATGACCTGGACACGCTGCGCCGCGCCGATTGGCTCGTGGACGTGGGGCCAGGCGCGGGCCAGTTGGGCGGGCAGGTGCTGTACAGCGGCCCGCCCGAAGGCTTGCGCAAGGTGGGCGCATCGCTGACCGCGCGCTATCTGTTTGATGCCGCGCCCGCCGTTCGCGCCACCCCGCGCGAGCCGGCCGGCTGGCTGGTCTTGCGCAGCGTGCATCGGAACAATCTACACGGCATTGACGCGCGTTTTCCGCTGGGGGCGTTTACGGCAGTGACGGGTGTGTCGGGTTCGGGCAAGTCCAGCCTGGTCAGCCAGGCGCTGGTGGAACTGATGGGCGAGCATCTGGGCCATGAACCCGTGGTGGAAGACAGCGATGGCGACCTGCCGCAAGCAGGCAGCCCGCCGCGCAGCACGGGCCGCATCGCCGAGGGCGCGCAAGCGATCAAGCGGCTGGTCAATGTGGACCAGAAGCCCATCGGCCGCACGCCGCGTTCCAACCTGGCGACCTACACCGGCCTGTTCGATCACGTACGCAAGCTTTACGCCGACACCAAGAAGGCGAAGTCGCGCCGCTACAGCGCCGGCCGCTTTTCGTTCAACGTGGCGCAGGGCCGGTGCGAAACGTGTGAAGGCGAAGGCTTTGTCCACGTCGAACTGCTGTTCATGCCGAGCGTGTACGCGCCTTGCCCCACGTGCCACGGCAGCCGCTACAACGCCAAGACACTCGAAATCGAATGGAACGGCCGCAACATCGCGCAGGTACTGGCGATGACGGTGGACGAAGCGCTGGCGTTCTTCAGTGAAGAGCCCGTGGTGCAACGCCCCTTGGCGCTGCTGCATGAAATCGGCCTGGGCTATCTGCGCCTGGGTCAGCCCGCCACCGAGCTGTCCGGCGGGGAAGCGCAGCGCATTAAGCTGGCCACCGAACTGCAACGCAGCCAGCGCGGCAATACGCTCTATGTGCTGGACGAACCCACCACCGGCCTGCACGCCGCGGATGTGGACAAGCTGATGGCGCAGTTGCACGGCCTGGTCGACGCTGGCAATACCGTCGTGGTGGTGGAACATGACCTGCGCGTGGTCGCGGGCAGCGACTGGATGATCGACGTCGGCCCCGGCGCGGGCGCAGAAGGCGGCCGTATCGTTGCCGAAGGCACGCCAGCATCGGTCAGCCAACAGGGCAAGGGCGCAACGGCGCCATTTCTGAAACGCGTGTTAGCAGGTAAAGCATGACCATCACTTATCGCGACGCCGTCGAACACGACGCCGCCGCCTGCATCATCTTGCGCGGCTTGACGCGCGAAAACGCCGTCACCGAAGCCGAACTTGCCGAAGCTGGCATCACGGCGCAGACCTGGGGAGCAGGCATCAAGACCGGTTTGTATCCGGGCGTGGTGGCCCTTGATGGCACGACGCTCGCTGGCTATTGCTTTGGCCATCGCGATACGGGCGAAATCGTCGTGCTGGCGCTGCTGCCCCGTTACGAAGGCCGGGGCGTGGGCAAGACGGTGTTGAGCATGACGATGCAGCGGCTGCGCCAGCGGGGTTTCCCGCGCCTGTTCCTGGGCTGCGCCACCGACCCCGCCGTGCGGTCGTATGGCTTCTATCGGCATTTAGGATGGCGCTCGACGGGAACGTTCGATGCGGCGGGCGATGAGGTGCTGGAGTATTTGTTTTAAAGACGGATCATGCCCGGGGCGGCCATCGCCGTCGCACCCTTCGCTTAAAGCCCCTGTTCCAGCGTCTGCTGCATCCGTTCCATGCTTTCCTGGCTGACCTGGATCAAGCCCGTGCCGGGCTGGTCAATGTCAACAATGAAGGTCAGCACCAGCGCGATCAGCGCCGCGAACAGGCCGGTGGACGTCAGCCGCCTGCGCGCATGCAGGCCGGTGCCATATGCAATGAACGCCACCGCACCCGTGCTGACGATGAACAGCAGATAGAACACCGGTTCCGGCACGTGGTTTTCCAGCGCCACGCGCCGCTTCTCGTTGATCTGGGCCATCTCGTTGATCGCCTGGATGAACATGATGGTGGAGATGGTCGGCGGGTTCTCTGCCCGGGCGGCGACCGCCGCCCGGATCTGGCGTTCGATGCGGCGCGCGGTGGCGTTGGCGG
>CAJYKY010000122.1 GCA_913775005.1 uncultured Achromobacter sp. | reverse complement strand
CGGGCGCTGCCGTGATGGTCACGTCGCACCTGGGCCGCCCGAAAGAAGGCGTGCTGACGGAAGCCGATTCGCTCGCCAAAGTGGGCCAGCGCCTGTCCGAACTGTTGGGCATGCCCGTGCAGCTGGTGCGCGATTGGGTCGACGGCGTGCAGGTCGATCACGGCCAGGTCGTGCTGCTGGAAAACTGCCGCGTGAACGTCGGCGAAAAGAAAGACGACGAAGCGCTGGCCAAGAAGATGGCCGCACTGTGCGACGTCTACGTCAACGACGCGTTCGGCACCGCCCACCGCGCCGAAGCCACCACGCACGGCATCGCGCGCTTTGCGCCCGTGGCCTGCGCCGGCCCCTTGCTGGAAGCCGAACTCGACGCGCTGGGCCGTGCGCTGCACGAACCCAAGCGCCCGCTGGTCGCCATTGTGGGCGGCTCCAAGGTGTCGACCAAGCTGTCCATCCTGCAATCGCTGGCCGACAAGGTTGACCAGCTGGTCGTGGGCGGCGGCATCGCCAACACCTTTCTGCTGGCTGCCGGCCTGCCCATCGGCAAGTCGCTGGCGGAACCCGACCAGGTGGAACAGGCGCGCGCCGTGATCGACATCATGAAAAAGCGCGGCGCTGCCGTGCCGATTCCGGTGGACGTGGTGTGCGCCAAGTCCTTCGGCGCGAACGCCGAGGCCACCGTCAAGGCGGCTGCTGATGTGGCCGACGACGACATGATTCTGGACATCGGCCCGCAAACCGCGGCGCAGCTGGCGCAGATTCTGAAGCAGGCAGGCACCATCGTCTGGAACGGCCCCGTGGGCGTGTTCGAATTCGACCAGTTCGCCAACGGCACCGAAGTGGTGGCGCGCGCGATTGCGGAATCGAACGGCTTTTCGATCGCCGGCGGCGGCGACACGCTGGCCGCCATTGCCAAGTACGGCATCGGCGAACAGGTGGGCTATATCTCGACGGGCGGCGGCGCGTTCCTGGAATTCCTGGAAGGCAAGACGTTGCCGGCCGTTGCCGTGCTGGAAGCACGCGCGGCAAAGTGAATCGACGCTAGGTAAAAAAACGCCCTTTTTTTTCAAGGGCGTTTTTTTTCGTCCATCCGCAGCGCGAAACGCTGCGTCCGTTGCGCTTACTCCATCTTCGCGCCCGAGATCTTCACGATCTCGGCGTAGCGGGCAATCTCGGATTGGATGAAGGCCGCGAACTGCTCGGGCGTCTGGCCGGCGGGTACCAGCGCGCCCATGCTTTCCATCCGCGCCTTCATGTCCGGGTCGGCAACCACGGCGTTGACTTCCTGGTTCAGCCGCTGCACCACCGGGGCCGGTGTGCCAGCCGGCGCGACGATGCCGTACCAGGCCGACGCGTACATCTTCGGCACGCCGGCTTCGTCGAACGTGGGCACATTGGGCAAGGCCGGCAGGCGCTGGCGCGACGCCACCGCCAAGGCGCGCAAGGCGCCTGCCTGCACCTGGGCCAGCGAGCCCGTGTCCAGCATCATGTCGACCTGACCCGCGAGCAGGTCGGAAACGGCGGGGCCGCTGCCCTTGTACGGAATGTGCAGCACGTCCGCGCCAGTCAAGTACTTGAACATGGCGCCGGCCAGATGCTGTGACGACCCCACGCCGCCAGAACCGTAGTTGAGCTTGCCGGGTTCGGCCTTGGCCGCAGCGAGCAGGTCGGCCACCGACTGAAAGCGCGATTGCTTGGGCACTTCCAGAATGTTGGGAATCTCGGCCACGAAGGCGACAGGCGCGAAGTCTTTCGACGCATCGAAGCCCAGGCGCGAATACAGATGCGGGTTGGCCGCGTTGGTGGAGCTGGTGGCCATCAGCAGCGTGTAGCCGTCGGCCTTTTCGCGCACGAACGATGCCGTGCCGATGTTGCCACCCGCGCCCGCCTTGTTGTCCACGATGACGGTCTGCCCAAGGCGCTCGGTCAGGCGCTGCGCCAGCATGCGGGCCAGCGCGTCCGTCGCGCCCCCGGGCGGCCATGGCACGACCAGCTTGATCGGGCGTTCGGGATACGTCTGGGCGTGAACGGCGGGGGCGACGCCGGCGGCAAGCGCGGCAAGAACAAGCGCGCGGCTGGCGCGGCGCAAAAAGGCGAAGGACATGGAGTCTCCTGAAGTGCCGGCCCTTGTCGCCGTCTCGGGTGGGCGAGGGGACAGGGCCATGTCGATGTGCAGAGGCGCGATCTGTCGCCGCGCTGTCTTGGGCAGGGACTCTACGCCATCCCTCTATTCAGAAAAAGGGATAAATACGCGACAAACTTCATTCCAGAAAGGAATAAAAGAGTGACGTCATTTGATCTACAGGGGGTATGCGCGCATGGGCTTGGTGTAGGCTTGGCGGTCTTGGCGCGCCTTGCGCAATCTCATCCTTCAGGTCGTCTTGCAGCACCATGAACCTACGTTTTTTCCCCGGCCTGAATAACTTCCGCGGCATGACGCGAGACTCCGCGCGGCGTGACGTCATGGCGGGCTTGAGCGTGGCCGCCGTAGCGCTGCCCGTGGGCTTGGCCTATGCCGCGATGATGGGCGTGCCGCCCGTCGCGGGCCTGTGGGCCGCGATTGCCGGGATGCTGGGCTACGCGCTGTTCGGCTCGTCCCGCACCTTGATCGTCGGCCCGGACACCGCCACCTGCACGCTGATCGCCGCCACCTTGACGGGTATGGCGCTGACCTCACCCGAAGATCGCCTGGTAGCGGCCACCGGTATCGCGCTGACCGTGGGCGTGGGCTGCCTGATCGCGCGCGTGTTGCGGCTGGGGGTGCTGGCCAATCTGTTGTCGCGGCCGGTGCTGATCGGCTACATGGCGGGCGTGGCCATTACGCTGGCGATGTCGCAGCTAAGCGGCTTGACGGGCGTGGGCCTGCGTAACGCCGGCCTGGTGCATCCCTTTCTGGAATTGTCGCGGCGCGTTCAGGAGATCCAGCTTCCTACATTGGTGCTGGGCTTGGCGTCGTGCGTATTGCTGGTGGCCGTCAAGCGTTGGCGGCCGACGTGGCCGGGGCCGATCATGCTGGTGGTGGGTGGATGCCTGCTGTCGTGGCTGTTCAACTTTCCCAGCCTGGGCATCGCCGTGGTGGGCGAGGTGCCGGCCGGCTTGCCCGGCTTCAGCTTGCCGGTGCGGCTGGAAGGCGTGGACAGCATATTGCTGGGCGCGGCGGGCGTGCTGGTGGTCAGCTTTTCCAGCGGCATCGTCACCGCGCGCAGCTTTGCCGCGCGCACGGGCGAACACGTGGATCCCAACCGGGAGCTGGTCGGCTTCGGTGCCGCCAACGTTGCCGCGGGCTTGTTCCAGGGCTTTGTCGTGACCGGGGCGGATTCGCGCACGGCGGTGGGGCTGGTGGCGGGCGGCTCGTCGCCGCTGGTCAGCGTCAGCGCGGCGGTGGCGCTGGCAGTGGTGGTGGGTTTGCTGAGCGCGCCTTTGTACTGGCTGCCGCAGGCCGTGCTGTCGGCCATTTTGCTGCTGGCGGCGGCCAGCCTGTTCGACGTCAAGGCCTTCATGCGGCTCGCGCGTATTTCGCGGATCGAACTCGCGTTCGGCGTTTTGGCAGCGGTGGGCGTGGTGGGGTTTGGCGTGCTGCAAGGCGTGGCGGTGTCGGTGGGCGCGACGCTGCTGTATGCGATGTACGTGTCGGGCAACCCGCGCGATGCCTTGCTGGGCCGTCTGCCCGGTGAATCGGTCTTGGGCACGCTGCATCTGAACCCCGGTGCGTTGCCGGTGCCGGGCATTGTGATCGGGCTGTTTGAATCGTCAGTGTGGTTCTTCAACGCCGACACCTTCCGCCGCCGCGCGCGCGAGGTCATGGATCACGCGGGCGATGTGCAGTGGTTCATCCTGGATGCCGAGGCCATGACGCAGGCCGATGCCGATGCGGTCGAAGCGCTGTACGAACTCAAGCGGGAACTGGACGCGCGCAACATCACGTTGCTGGTGGCGGGCGGACACGGGCTGTTCCGCACGGCGCTGGAGCGTTCCGGCCTGGTCAAGAAGATTGGCCGCGACAATATTTTCGGCAGCGCTGAACAGGCGGTGGAAGCGGTGGAGCGGCGGCGCCAGGCGGCGCCGGCCACACTGGCGTGACGGTAAGGGGGCGCGGCGCCGCTAATCGATGATGTGATAGCCGCCGTCGATATACAGCGTCTGTCCCGTCATCAGCTTGGCGGCATCGGTGGCCAGCCACGCCGTGGCTTCGCCCACATCATCGATCGAAACGAGGCTGCGCGCGGGCGCTTTTGATTGGGCGCGGTCCAGCAAGGCATCGAATTCCGCAATCCCTGACGCCGCGCGCGTCTTGAGCGGCCCGGGCGAAATCGCATGCACGCGGATGCCTTGCGGGCCGAGTTCAGCCGCCAGATAGCGCGTGGCTGATTCCAGCGCGGCCTTGACCGGGCCCATCATGTTGTAGTGCTCGACCACCATCTGCGACCCGTAATAGCTCATGCAGAACAGGGCGCCGCCCCGCCGCATCAGCGGCTCGGCCAGTTTGGCCATGCGGATGAACGACCAGCACGACACGTCCATCGCTTGCA
>CAJYKY010000121.1 GCA_913775005.1 uncultured Achromobacter sp. | reverse complement strand
GCCCAACGCTGCCCCCATCTTCGGCGGCTTCTGGGCGGCGCAAGCCGGCGCGGTCAGCGCCATCTCCACCCGATCGCGCCCGTCTTCCTTGGCGCGATACAACGCCACATCGGCCCGCGCCAGGATCACATCGGCGCTATCGCCCGGTTGATACGAGGCCAGCCCGCCGCTGGTCGTCATCGGCACCTTGCCGCCTTGCAGGTAGAGCGGCGTATCGCGCAGCGCATCGCACACGCGCTGCGCCTGCACCACCGCGCACGCCGCGTCGCAATCCACCATCAACAACACGAACTCTTCGCCGCCGAGCCGGCCGAAGCGGTCGGTGCTGCGCACGGCGTTCTGCACGACTTGCGCGTAATGGCGCAGGGCCGTGTCGCCCGCCGCGTGGCCGTAGCGGTCGTTGATGGATTTGAAGTGATCGATGTCCAGCACCAGCACGGCCAGCTGGCCGCCGGTGCGCGCGCAGCGCTGCAATTCTCGGTCAAGCTCGTCAAGAATGCTGCGGCGGGAATAGACGTGGGTCAGGCTATCGAACGTGAGTGCGGCCTGCATCTGTTCGGACAGGCGCGTCTGCACCATCAGCAATAACGCCAGGAACAGCGCAGGCACCGTCACCGAGCCGCAGACAATGAAGAACAGGCCCCACGTCGACGGGTGAAGCATCGACACCGGCTGCACCAGCCCGGTTCCATACACCAGCACGCGCACCGCGTGCAGCGCCGCCACGCCGAAGATGGCCAACATCAGATACAGCGTCACGCCACGCGTGGCGATCCGCTTGCGCTGCGCATACACCACCTGCCCCGTCGCCGCCATGACCACACAGGTGAACGACGAATACAGCAACATGCGCCCGGTCAGCGCGTCCTGCCCATACAGCATCGCCGCGAACGCGATCAGGCAAGCCAGGCTGATCCACGTCATGCGCCCGCTATGTGGCCGCAACCCAAAAAACTGACGCACGCCGACATAGACGAGGCTGGTGGCACAGACCCACGCGGCGTTGGACACCATCACATACACGCTGGGCGGCAGGATTTCAGCGGCGGAATAGGTGAGCAGCGACAGCACTGCCAAGGCGTTGGCGGCGGTGAACGCGCGAATACCGCCCACGCCGCGTGCATGAAAGGGAAGCAGCAGCGGCAGCGCCAAGGCGGTGGCCAGCCCCCACATCAAGAAAAACAAGGAAGTCGTCATGGTGTTTGCCGGCGCTGGCCTGTTCAGCAGGCGCCGTCGCTTGGAACTGCCGTTGCACTGGGTTCGTCGGTGGAGACGCGTTACACGTCAGCATTCATGATGCTTTTTGTTACCAGCAGGACAAAAGAAACCACCGGCTCGCCAGCGCGTTTGCGCTGCGAAGCCAGTGAGTCGGTCCAGAACCTCTACTACCCGCGCCAAGACGATTGCACGGTATGCAACGAAGAATACGCCAAGCCCAGGGAGAACGGATCATCCCTTTGCAGTATTTGACAGTTAAAGCGTTATCTCTTTTCCGTGGCGCTGCTTGATCGGCAAGCGCGCCCCGGACAAACCCCAATCCGCCGAACCGGTCCGGCAGGTTCTCTACCTGCTTTTTTCCACCTTCGGCAGCAAGATCGCCACCACGCCCAGCAGCGGCAGATACGCGCACACCTGATACACATAGCCGATGCTGGTGGCGTCGGCCAGCTTGCCCAGCGCCGCCGCCCCCACCCCGCCCATGCCGAAGGCGAAGCCGAAGAACAGGCCGGCGATCATGCCCACCTTGCCCGGCACCAGCTCCTGCGCGTAGACCACAATGGCGGAAAACGCCGACGCCAGCACCATGCCGATCACCACCACCAGCGCCCCAGTCCAGAACAGGTTGGCGTAGGGCAGCATCAGCGTGAACGGCGCCACGCCCAAAATCGACACCCAGATCACAATCTTGCGGCCGACGCGATCACCGATCGGTCCTCCTACCACCGTGCCCACCGCCACTGCCGCCAGGAACAGGAACAGATACAGCTGCGCTTCGCGGACCGACAGGCCAAACTTGTCGATCAGGTAGAAGGTGAAATAGCTGTTCAGGCTGGCCAGATAGAAGTACTTCGAGAACACCAGCACGCCCAGCACCGCCAACGCACCCAGCACCTGCTTTTGCGTCAGCCCATTGCCCGCGCCGTCGCGGCGCACGCGCGGTTTCAGCCGCACGCGGTTGGCGCTGTACCAGCGTCCAATGCCCACCAGCACCACCATGCCAAACAGCGCCGCCAGCGAAAACCACGCCACGCTGCGCTGGCCGTGCGGAATGATGAACAGCGCGGCCAGCAGCGGCCCCAGCGCCGACCCCACATTGCCCCCCACCTGGAACAGCGACTGCGCCAAGTCATGCCGTCCGCCGGACGCCATGCGCGCCACCCGCGACGACTCGGGATGAAACACCGACGACCCCGTGCCCACCAACACCGCCGCCACCAGCAGCCAGCCAAACGACGGCGCGACCGACAGGATCAGCAAGCCCACCAGCGTAAAGCCCATCCCCACCGGCAAGGAATACGGCTTGGGATGGCGGTCGGTGTACAAGCCGATGAAGGGCTGCAACAGCGACGCGGCTAGTTGATAGACCAAGGTAATCATGCCGATCTGCGCGAACGACAGGCTGAACGAATCCTTCAGCATCGGATAGATGGCGAGCAGGATCGACTGGATCATGTCGTTCATCAAATGCGCCACGCTGATCGCGCCCAACACCTTGAAGGCAGTGGAGGGATCGGCGGGCGCCGGCGTGGCGTCGGCGGGAACCGCGGCGGCAGCGGCAATAGAAGCGGAAGACTGGGCGGGAGTCATGGCACGAGGTCAGGGAAAAGGGAATCAGCCCGGCACCTGCCGAGTCCGCCTCCAGTGTAGAAATCCCGCCCTTGCCCGATCTGCCATTTTTTATCGCGCAAGTGCCAAAATACCGATTCCTGCGCCTTGATGCCGGCTTCATCCTTTCGTCGGAAGTGACACCATGCCCGTCCGTTTGCCCCCGCCCGACCCCACCCGCAGCATCGACGCGCAGGACTATCAACATCGTCCGCGCGAGGTCACCGCCATGGCCAAGGAATTTCCGGCCGGCGCGCAGACCGGCGCGCATTCGCATCCGCGCGCCCAACTGCTGTACGCCGTCGATGGCGTCATGCGCGTCACCACGCCCAGCGGTTTCTGGGCGCTGCCGCCGCTGCGCGCGCTGTGGGTGCCTGCCGGCATGCCGCATGGGGTCGACATGGTGGGCGCGGTGTCGATGCGGTCGCTGTACATCCAGGCGGACGCAGCCGCCCGCTATTGGCCGCAATGCCAGGTGGTGGAAGTCAGCGGCCTGCTGCGCGAACTGATCCTGGCGTTGACCGCCGAACCCATCGACTACCCGCTGGGCGGCCGGGTCGAGCAGATCGCCACCCTGATCCTGTCCGAACTGGCGGCCGCCCGTGTCGTACCCATTCAGATTCCCTGGCCACGCGACCGCCGTCTGCAAACGATCTGCACCGCCATTCTGGATGCGCCCGGCCTGCAACGCAGTATTGAAGCGTGGGGCAGCGAAGTGGGCGCCAGCGCGCGCACGCTGATCCGCCTGTTCCAGGCCGAGCTGGGATTGAACTATCGCCAATGGGTGCAGCAGGTCAGGCTGGCCGACGCGGTGTGCCGATTGTCGATGGGGGTGCCGGTGGCGCGCATTGCCGCTGATCTAGGCTACCGCAGCCCCAGCGCCTTCTCCGCCATGTTTCATCGCGCCCTGGGCGCGCCGCCCGCGCAATACCTGCGAAGCGCGCAAGACCTGAACGCCAGCTGAATCAGGAAAAAAAGCGGACGTTCTTGCGCGGCGGGCTTGCTGTTTGTCACGACGCGCAATACATTTCAAGGCGCCTTTCACGACGCATTTTTTGCCCGCTGTCCGCGCGCCCGGCCGCCAAAGCCGCGCCCCGCGTAGACTAGGCCCCGTCCCCTTATTACGTCGGCAATACGCACCGCGCGCGCCACGGCAAGTTTGGTTACCGAAACCTTATTGCCCCATGGCCGGTCTATAGCGTTCTGCCCTAGAATCGCCTGCAATGAGCACCCCCCAGCAATCCTCCGCCTCCCCGGGCGGCAAATCGGGCCTTCCCTGGAAACGACTCCTGGTCAAAGCGGGCATCCTCGCGGCCGGCGCCGGCGTATGCGGCGCTATCCTGCTGGGTCTTGCCCTGGCATTGGCCTGGCCCAGCCTGCCTGATCTGCACGCCATGACCGACTACCGGCCACGGGTGCCGCTGCGCATCTATACGGCCGACAAGGTGCTGATCGGCGAATACGGTGAAGAACACCGCAACGTGCTGCGCTTTGACGAAATCCCGCCCGTGATGCGGCAAGCCGTGCTGGCCGCTGAAGACGACCGCTTCTACAGCCACGGCGGCGTCGATTGGATGGGCGTTGCGCGCGCGGTGCTGACCAATGTGGTCAAGGGGTCGAAGTCGCAAGGCGGCAGCACGATCACCATGCAGGTGGCGCGCAACTTCTATCTGTCGTCGGAAAAGACCTACTCGCGCAAGTTCTACGAGCTGCTGCTCACGTTCAAGATTGAAAACGAGCTCACCAAGGATCAGATCCTTGAGCTCTATATGAACCAGATCTATCTGGGCCATCGCGCCTACGGTTTCGCCGCGGCCTCGCGCACCTACCTGGGCAAGCCGCTGTCTGAAGTCACGCCGGCGGAAGCCGCGATGCTGGCGGGTATTCCCAAAGCGCCGTCGCGCTTTAACCCCATCACCAACTATCCGCGCGCCGAGATCCGCCAGCACTATGTGCTGGGTCGCATGAAGACGCTGGGCTACATCACGCCGGAACAGGCTGACGAAGCGCTCAAGCAGCGCCTGACCATCCGCGGCGCAGACGGCTCCAGCGTGCGCGGCTTTGCCGTGCATGGCGACTACCCCGCCGAACTCGCGCGCCAGCTGATGTACGGCGTCTTCCAGGAAGAAACCTATTCCAAGGGCATCGACGTCTACACCACGATCGACTCCAAGGCCCAGGAAGCCGCCTACCGCGCCGTGCGCGACGGCGTGCTGGACTACACGCGCCGTGCGGTCTACCCCGGCCCGGAAGATCAGATCGACCTGCCCGATGGCGTGGAAAACGATGCGCAGGCCTTGGACGAAATCCTGGACGGCGTGCAAGACAAGACGCCCGACAGCGAAGACCTGCTGGCAGCCGTGGTGCTGTCGGCCAGCCCCACGGAAGTGAAGCTGGCCCGCAGCGCGCGCGACCTCATCACCATTACCGACAAGAAGGCGCTGGCCGTCGTGGCCCGCGCGCTGAATCCGAAGGCCAGCGACAGCCAGCGCATCCGCCGCGGCTCGGTCGTCTATCTGCACAAGACGGGCGACAAGGACAACCCCGGCTGGGAAATCATCAACATGCCCGCGTTGCAGGCCGCGCTGGTGTCGATGGTGCCGCAAGACGGCGCCATCCGCGCCATGATTGGCGGCTTTGACTACAACCGCGGCAACTTCAAC
>CAJYKY010000120.1 GCA_913775005.1 uncultured Achromobacter sp. | reverse complement strand
GCGGCGCGTCGGCAGCACCCCATTCCATGAAGTGCAGCTCGCGGCCCGCGCAGCGCAAATAGCGCGACACGGGCGCGTGGCGGCCGGCCGTTGCGGGCGCGTTTGCCATGAGTCTCCTCCCGGGTTGTCCAGGTTGTGTGCTTATCCGGCTGAATATAGACTTCTGCGACAGGCCATCACAATGCGCCCGCCACCCCAGAGCAGGGTGAGTCAAGAACTTGTAGACGCAAGATCAATTTGCGCTTTGTGCCGCGTACAGGAGACCGCGCCATGCCCGATTCGGAGTTCGCCATCTCGGCCACCGCTGGCGCCGACGGGCGCGAGCAATGGCGTGCGGCATTGTCCGACGCGTTCGGTCCTTTCGAAGTGCACCGTGGTGCGGCAGATCACTTCGCCGGCCATGTGCGGTATGCGCGGCGCGCCAGCTTGCAGTTCAATGATCTGCACTATCAGGGACAGAAGCTGGAGCGCACGGCGGGCAATGTGTCGCGGCTGGACCAGGAGTTCTACACCTTTGGCTTGCCGTTGGCGGGTCCGTTGGCCGTGCGGCAGCAGGGCCGTGAATTCCAGGTAGAACCGGGTTGCGTGTACCTGATGAATCAAAGCCTGCCGTATCAGGCCACGGCGCTGGGGGCGTCAGGCTATCGCAGCTTGAGCGTGTCGTTCCCGCGCAGCGCGCTGTCGCAGCGCGATTCCCGCATCGGCGCGTTCTATAAATTGCGGGTGGACGATGGATCGCCACGGGGGGCGATGCTGGCCAGCTACATGGACCATCTGTTCAAGGGCATGGGTGGCTGGTCCGATACCGAAGTCACCGAGCTGGGCGAGCGCCTGATCGATCTGATCGTGCTGTTTCTGGTGCAGCCCGGGCAGGGGCATGCGTCGGAGTCGGACAGCAGCGTCACGCTGGCGCATCGGCAACGCGTGCTGGCGTACATGCGTCAGCACCTGGCGGACCCGGCCTTGTCGCCGCAGCAGGTGGCGCAGGCTTGCGGCTTATCGGTGGCGTACCTGCACCGCATTCTGCGCGCGGGCGGCTTGTCGGCCGAATCGTTCATCTTCGAGCAACGCCTGGATCAATGCCGTGCGCTATTGCTCAACCCGCAGCATCGGCACCGCACGGTGGCTGAGCTGGCGTATCAGGTCGGGTTCTCGCACCCGTCGCATTTCAGCCGGTTGTTCAAGAAGCGCTTCGGCATGACGCCGCGCGATCTGCGCGCGCGCGGATGAAATAACGGCTCACCATGGGTGAGCCGTTGTGACTACCGCATCCCGATCAGAACGGTGACGGCTGGTTCGACAGATTCACGATGCTGTTGCTGGAAAGATCCAATCGGATATGCTCCGACGGCGCGCCCGCAGCCAGCTTCAGCATGATCGCCATCAGCGGCTTGAAGCGTGCCTTGAACAGGTCTGCCAAGGTGTTGGCGTTGCTGACGCTGTTGCCGTTCATTTGCAGCGCGGCATTGGTGTTGGACAGCGCCTGGGCCAAGAGCTTGTACTGGTTGGCGCGCTGAGCCGGGATGTCGGCAAACGCCAGGTCACCCGCGTTGGCGATACGCACGAAGTCACCCGCCATGTCCAGCGCCTTCCACTGTGCAAAGTCCGCCAGCTTCATGCCATTGGCTTGCGCCAGGGCTTCTGCGCGGGCCTGGGCATCAGCCAGGTTGCCGGCATAGGCGGCGTTGCTGGCACCGCTGCCACCACCTTCAGCCAGGCACGCGAAGAACGCCGGAGCCAGATTGTTCTGGTTGCCGGTGTTGGCCAGCTCCTTGAGCGTGACGGTGGTTTGCAGCTGCGACAGCGTCAACAGGTCAGCGCCGGTAAGCGGGCTCTTGACCAGTTCACGCATCTCGCAACGCCAGTCGTCGTTCAAGAGGCGCAGGCGCACCAGCTCGCTCATGTAGCGGTAGGTGAAGTCGCCGTAGTCCGTGGCATCCAGAATCGACACATCCCAACGCGGGGGGGTGGTGTAGGCGTTTTCGGCGCGGTACAGGTCGAACAGTTCATCAAAGCGCGGCACCTTGTCCAGACGGATGGTCTGCACTTCGATCTCGTCGGCGCTTTGCAGCGTCATCAGCTTGTAGGCCGGCACATAGGCCGCCATGGAGGGCGCCTGGATGTTGAACAGCGCCGTGTCGGCGCCATAGTTGCGCACCGCCATGTCGTTAAAGTGCATGTGGCCGCCCACGTGCACCTTGAGGCCGGTTTCGGCCAGCGCGCGCGTGGTGTTCTCGGCCGGGCGGCGGATCATCTGCATCTTGTTCACGCCCAACAGCGCTTCGATGTCATCGGAGGCGCCATTGAAGAATTCCGACATCGGGAAGTGGCTGAACGCGATGACCTGCTTGCCCTGCGCCTTGCCGCGCGCCACGACGTCCGTCAGCCATTTGATGACGTGGGCCTTGTGCGTGAGCATCTTGTTGTAGCCCTGGTCGCCGGAGCCGGTGAAGTCATTGGCGCCGATGCCCGTGGGCACGTAGACGTTGGCGTCCAGGCCGACCAGCCACACGCCCTTGACGGGTTCGACCACGTAAGACGTGTCCGGCACCATCTTGCACAGGGTGTAGTTCTGCGGCTTGTTCGGGCCGCCCGTGCCTTCGGCGCAGATCTCGTACTGGCGGTTGATCCAGTTGGCCTGCGACAGCGCGGTGTCGTAATCGTAGTCTTCGTACTTGTAGGTGCTGTACGGCGTTTCGTAATAGACGTTCTGCGGCTGCGGCATGAAGCCATGCTGCTTAAGCGCGTCGGTAATGCCGGCATAGCCCATGTGCAGCACTTCTTCGGTGCAGTACGTGTTGCCAACGCGCGCCCAGTCGCCGCTGTAGGGCGTGCTGCAAGCTGCGTTGCCGCCGCGGCTGTAGATCGGTTGCGAGAAGCCGATGGCGCCGGTCACCGGGTCCAGGCCCAGGTAGTCGCTCTTGCCGGCGGCCTGGTTGAAGGGGCGGTTGGGATCATGGTTGCCCGGCGCGGCAAAGAACTGGATGCCGTGCTTCTTCGAGTAGTCGTCCATGATCTTGACCAGGCCGCGCATGTGCACGGGCTGGCCGTCGTCCGAGAAGTCGCCCGGCAAGGCGATGTACTTCACGCCACGTGCCACGGCGTCGTCCAGAGCGGCCAGGAAGGCGAAGTAGTTTTCGTTGAACAGCCGCGTGGACGTCAGCTGCGCATACATCGTGCGGACGGTGGCGTTGTCGCCATGCTTGGGATTCGGGATGCCGGGGAACGAACCGTCCTTGAAGTCCGCATAGACGTCATGGAAGTGGATGTCGGGCATGAACGCGACTTGCACGGGGGCGGGCGGCGTGACGGGCGTTTCGGCAACCGGGGGCGGCGTCTGCTCGGCCGGCTTGTTGTTGTCATCATCGTCGCCGCCGCAAGCGGCCAGGATGGCAAGCAGGGTGGCGGCGCCTGCCGTGCGGGCAAAGCGAGTAAGGGAAGTCATTGCGCGTTCATTTCCTGAAGTGGGGAGCAGGCAGTGAGCGCATGCGCGGTCAGCTGCCTGTCAGCGAGGCGCAATGGTCAGGGACGTGGATGACAGCATCATGAATGGGGCCGGCGAGGTGCACTGCGCACTGTGCGCGGCATGAAAAAAGCCCCTTGCGGGGCTTTCAAGATTCGATGGCGTAACGCGCGGGCGATCAGAGGTGCGTGATGAATTTCGTGACGAGGTAGCCGTCGAACGTTTCCAGGCCGCCTTCGCTGCCGATGCCGCTGTCCTTGATGCCGCCGAACGGCGTTTCGGCCAGCGCGCTGCCGAAGTGGTTGATGTTGACCATGCCGGCTTCCAGCCCGTTCGACACCTTGGTGGCCGTCTTCAACGAGTTCGTGAACACGTAGGACGACAGGCCGAAGGGCAGGCTGTTGGCGCGGCGCAGGACTTCATCAGTGTCCTTGAAGCGCACCACGGGCGCGACGGGGCCGAAGGGCTCTTCGGTCATCAGCATGGAATCGTCCGGCAGTTCGGTGACCACCGTGGGCGCGAAGAAGAAGCCCTTGCGATCCAGCGGGCCGCCACCCACGACGACTTTGCCGCCGTGCTTTTTGGCGTCGTCGATGAAGGCGCTCATGGCGGGCACGCGACGCTCGTGCGCCAAGGGGCCCATGTCGGTGCCGGCTTCCAGGCCGTCGCCCACTTTGATGTTCTTGAGCACGTCGGAAAAGCGTGCCAGGAATTGTTCGTAGGCGCCTTCCTGTACGTAAAAGCGCGTGGGCGATACGCAGACCTGGCCCGCGTTGCGGACTTTGAACCGGGCCAGCATTTCAGCGGCGCGGTCGATGTCGGCGTCGTCGAACACCAGCACGGGCGAATGGCCGCCCAGTTCCATCGTGACGCGCTTCATGTGGGCGCCGGCCAGTGCGGCCAGCTGCTTGCCCACCGGCACGGAACCGGTGAACGACACCTTGCGCACGATCGGCGAGCGGATCAGGTAGTCGGAGATCTTGGCCGGTTCTCCCCAGACGATGTTCAGCACACCTTTAGGCAGGCCGGCGTCGTGGAACATACGGGCAATGGCCATGACGGCGCTGGGCGAATCTTCAGGGCCCTTGAGCACCACGGTGCAACCGGCGCCGATCGCCGCGGCGATCTTGCGGATGGCCTGGTTGTACGGGAAGTTCCACGGCGTGAATGCGGCGCACACGCCAATGGGTTCACGCACGACGATCTGGCGCACGTCGGGGTTGCGCGGTGGGATCACGCGGCCGTAGATGCGGCGGCATTCTTCGGCGTGCCAGTCGGCGTGGTCGGCGCAGGACGTGACTTCGCCCACGGCTTCGGCCAGGGGCTTGCCTTGGTCCAGCGTCATGTTGCGGCCGATCTCTTTGGCGCGCTCGCGCGACAGCGTGGCAACTTGTCGCAAGATGGCTGAACGATCCATCGGCGAAGACTTCTTCCACGATTCGAATGCACGCTGCGCGGCGGCCAGCGCGTGGTCCAGATCCGCTTCGGTGGCGTGCGGCAGTTGACCCAGCACTTCCAGCGTGGCGGGGTTGATGACGTCCTGGGTGCGCCTGCCCTCGCCGGCGACGAATTCGCCGTCGATATACAGCGCCAACTGTTCATACATGCCTGTCGTTCCTTGCGAAATAGGAATGGGTAGCGGAAAGGAGCAGCGGCTGCTGCTGCTGCCCACGGCAGTCTAAACCAGCTTGTCCCGGTCA
>CAJYKY010000119.1 GCA_913775005.1 uncultured Achromobacter sp. | reverse complement strand
GTTCATCCAGCCGGATCATGGCAGCGTGTTCGCGCAGTCGCTGGCACTGGGCATGACGCAGGTCGTCATCAGCCTGTCGGTCAACGCCGTCATTGCCATCACGGCGGGGTCGATTGCGGGCTTTCTGGCGGGCCGGCCGTTGTGGATGGTGATCCAACGCTGGTTGATGGGTACTGTGCTGGCTGGTCTGGCCGTGCGCATGATCATGGACGCGCGCCGCTGATGCAGGAAGACGGCTTCTTCGCATCGCTGGGCGTCATGCTCGGCGAAGCCCTGCGCGCCATCGTCGCAGGCATCAAATGGTTGCTGGGGGGCCTGGGCGGCGCCTTGGGCGATTTCTATTCCGGCCTGTCCAAGGCAATGGGCATGAGCCCGTCGCTATTCAACTTCGTGTTGCTGGTGCTGGGGCTGATGTTCCTGTGGGGCGCCGTGAAGGCCTTGCTGCGCCGCTCGATCATCGGCTTTCTATTCTGGCTGGTGCTGGCCGTGCTGGTGCTAGGCGGCCTGGTGGACTAGCCGGGCCAGCCCGCCCAGCCGCTTCACCAAAGCGGGGTACAGGTCGGCGCTGGTGTTGCCGTAGCCGATCACCAGGCCGTTGTCTTCGGGCAGGGGGCGCACCGCGAACGACGATAGCGCGTTCGTGTTGATGCCCAGCTTGCGGGCCTGCTCCACAATCGCTTGGTCCGGAAACGCGGGCGGCAAACGCACGGTCAGGTGCAGGCCGCTATGGCCGCCCAACACTTCATGTTCAATTCCCAGGTGCAAGGCCAGCGCCTCGCGCAGCGCCGCCTGCCGTTCCCGATAGAGCCGGCGCATGCGGCCCAGGTGGCGAGAGAACTGGCCGTTTTCGATAAAGGCGGCCAGCGTCAGCTGTTCCAGCCGGTGGCCGCCGCGCAGCATTTCGGTAATCGACGGCATCGCCTGCTGGGCCAGCGCCTGCGGCAGCACCAGAAAGCCAAGGCGCAGCGCGGGGAACATCGTCTTGCTGAACGTGCCCACGTACAGCACCGGCGCGTCCGGTAGCAGGCCCTGCATGGCGGCTATCGGTTCGCCTTGATGACGGAATTCACTGTCGTAGTCATCTTCGATGATCCACGCGCCCGCCTGTCGCGCGCGCTCCAGCAAGTCCAGCCGGCGCGCCACGGACAGCACGGCGCCCGTGGGGTATTGATGCGTGGGCGTGGTCTGGATCAGGCGCGGCGGCTGCGTGTGCCAGGCGCTGTCGGGGATGGCGATGCCGTCACCGTCCACGCGCACGGTCACCACGTTCAGGTCGCCGGTATGGAAGGCGGACTTGGCGCCGCGATAGCCGGGTTCTTCGACCCAGGCGGTGTCGCCGGGGTTGGTCAGCAACTGCACGCACAACGCCAGTGCGCCTTGGGCACCCTCGGTGATGACAATGCGCGAGGCGTCGCAATGCACGCCGCGCGACACGCGCAGGTATTGGGCGATGGCTTCGCGCAGGGCTGGCTCGCCGATGGGATGGCCGTAGCCGAGCGTGGCGGCGGGCGCCGCCTGCAAGGCGCGGTCCTGCGCGCGGCGCCAGGCATTGATGGGAAACTGCGTCAGCGCCGGCGTGCCGGGTGTCAGCGGCATCGAGCTGTCGTTGGGGGCGCGCGTGGACACGATGCGCGATAGCCGCAGGGCGGAGGCCGGCGTGGGCGGGCAGGGGAGAGCAGGAGAGGATGAGGGCGCTGTGGACGCCGCTGGCGGCAGCGCTTCCGGTGACAATACTGCCGCCGAGCGTTGTGATGACGCATCAGAGGCTCGTTGTGACGGCACCTCGGACGCTCGAGGTGAAGGCGCATCCGAGGTTTGTTGTGACGGCACCTCGGACGTTCGTGGTGACGACCGCGCCGCCGCCAAGGGGGTTCTGGACAAGGCCGCCACCCGGGTCCCTTGGCGATCGGCAATGACGTAGCCTTCCGCCGTCAACTGCTCATACGCGATCAAGACGGTGTTGCGGGAAATGCCCAGGTCTTCAGACAAGGCGCGCGACGAAGGCAGCTTGCCGCCAGCCGGCAGCTGGCCCGTCAGGATGGCCTGCTTGAGCCGCTGGATCAGTTGGCGCTGGCGAGGCGGCGCGCCGGGGCCGCGCGTCAGGGGGCTGCTCAGCAGTGCGGTGTTAGCGGGGGAGGCCAAGGCGTCAGTGTTCGCCGGCGGCGGCAAGGCGCTAGTGGGCGTCGCAACCTGCGGTGGCGCTATCGCTTTCAATGCCGTTCTCCCGTTCATGGCCCTATTAAATTTCCGATTCGTGGTGCTTTTTATGATGCCACGATTCCGATATCGTGAGTCCATGCGTGTTGCGTCCGCCACGGCCGGCGGCGCGCGCTTACCAGGATGAGGCTTACCGCATGCAACCCCGCGTCAACGCGTATCAACAACCCATTGGCCCCGACGTACCCGGCTGGACCGCGCGCGAGCGTCCGCCGCTGACGGCCGCCATCGGCCAATACTGCCGGCTGGAACCGCTGTCGGCCGAGCGCCACGCCGCCGATCTGTACCAGGCATTCAGCCAGGCGCCCGATGACAGCGACTGGACTTATATGGGCGTCGGCCCGTTCCCTAAGCTAGAGGACTACCGCAAGTTCGCCGAGGCCGCTCAGGCCGGCAACGACCCGCTGCACCACGCCATCATCGACCTGGAAACGGGCCGCGCCATTGGCACCTTGGCACTGATGCGTATCGACCCCGCCAACGGCGTCATCGAAGTCGGTTTCGTATCGTTCTCGCGCCAGCTCAAGCGCACCCGCATCGCCACGGAAGCGCAATTCCTGTTGATGCGCCGCGCGTTCGACGAATTGGGCTACCGCCGCTACGAGTGGAAGTGCGACAGCCTGAACGCGCCGTCGCGCCAGGCCGCCGCCCGCCTGGGCTTTCAGTTCGAAGGCATCTTCCGCCAAGCCACTATCTATAAAGGCCGCAGCCGCGACACGGCGTGGTTTTCCATCATCGACACCGAATGGCCCGCGCTGCGCACCGCCTACGAGCGCTGGCTGACCCCTGAAAACTTCGATGCCGAAGGCAATCAACGGCAAAGCCTGACTGAATTGACCGCCCAAGCGCGCCAGGACGCCGCCGCGTGCGCTTGATTCCTGTAGCGCTGGCGCTGTTCTGGGGGCTGAACTGGCCGGCGGTGAAGATCATCCTGTCGATCTTCCCGCCGTTCACGTTGCGGCTGCTAGGGCTGGGCAGCGGGGCGCTGCTGTTGCTGCTGCTGGCGGGCGTCAAACGGGTGGC
>CAJYKY010000118.1 GCA_913775005.1 uncultured Achromobacter sp. | reverse complement strand
CTCCAGGCCTTGCTCGCTGATGAGCCGGAAGATGGCTTCGCGAACCGGCGTGATGGACACGCCCATTTCCTGCGCCAGTTCGCCAATGATCAGGCGCTCGCCAGGTTCGTACTGCCCATTGATCAGGGCATTGCGGATTTCGTTATAGACCCTGACGGAGAGGTTCTCTTTTTTTACCGGTTTAAGGCTGGGCATGACGTTTCGGGCTTGCTGTATTGAAGGGGAACGGGTGAATCCGGAATGAATTCTAGCCCGCCATAGGCAATCCGAGCACAATGGGTATATTATATATCATATATCCTAACGACAAAAGGGACGCGCCATGCGCCATCACCAGGAGGCCCCCACTGCGGGGGAGGTCGCGACGCTGCGGGAAAAGGCCCGCTACATCCGGCTGGAGACAATCAGGCTGATCGAAATTGCCAAGGTCGGGCATTACAGTTCGGTGTTTTCTTGCGCGGAAATCTTCGCGTCGCTGTACTACGACGTGATGCGGTTGCGTCAAGGTGAGCCGCAGTGGCCGGACCGCGACCGCTTCCTGATGGGCAAGGGCCACGCCGCCGTCGGCCTGTTCCCGGTGCTGGCCGATCACGGTTTCATCGACCGCGCATTGCTCGACGGCTACACCCGCCTGGGCAGCCCCTTGGGCGATCACCCCGACATGAGCAAGGTGCCGGGCGTGGACTTCAGTTCCGGCTCGATCGGCCACGCGCTATCCAACGGCGTCGGCATGGCGGTGGGCGGGCGCATGAGCCAGCGCGACTTCAACGTGTTCGTCATGTTGGGCGACGGTGAAATGCAGGAAGGGCAGGTCTGGGAAGCCGCGCTGTTCGCGGCCCACAACCGGCTGTCGCGCCTGATCGCCATCATCGACCGCAACGGCTATCAGCTCGATGGCAAGGTGGATGACGTGATGGGTGTCGAATCGCTGAAGGAAAAGTGGCAAGCATTCGGCTGGGAGGTGCACGAGGTCGACGGCCATGATCTGTCGGCGCTGACCACCTTGCTGCGCCGGCTGCGCGCTGATGACGCACGCGACAAACCTGCTTGCGTGATCGCCAAGACCATCAAAGGCAAGGGCGTGTCCTACATGGAAACGGAGCCAGGCTGGCACCTGGGTTACCTGGCCCCGCAAGACGCGCAAAGCGCGGTCGACGAAATTCTTTCCCGCGAGATCTGAATGGCACAGGCACAAGTTCTTTCTTCCGATTCCTGGCAGTACCGCGCCCTGAATGCGGTGAACCCCGGGCTGTCATACCTTTCCGACGCGCTGATCGAATTGGCCCAGGCGGGCCATCCTGTGGTGGCGGGGTCGGCCGACCTGCAATATTCCAACGGCCTGAATCGCTTCGCGCAGGCCTATCCCGGCCGCTACATCCAGTTCGGCATCTCGGAACAGAACATGGTGTCGGCGGCGGCCGGTCTTGCCACCACCGGCATGATGCCGTTCGTCGCCACCTTCGCGTCCTTCCTGGGCCTGCTTTGCTGCGAGCAGATCCGCATGGACGTGGCCTACACCAAGCTGCCCGTGCGGCTGATCGGCCATCACACCGGCATCAGCCTGGGCTTTTATGGCACCTCGCACCACGCCACCGAAGACATCTCCACGATGCGTGCGCTGGCGGGGTTGACGGTGGTGTCTCCGGCGGATGGCCCGCAACTGGCCTCGGCCATCAAGGCATCCGTCAATTGGCCCGAGCCCATCTATTTCCGCATCGGCCGCGGCCGCGACCCGCAGGTCTATGACGATGGCGTGCCCTTCGAATTTGGCCGCGCCATCGTGCACAGCACGGGCAGCGACTTGAACATCATCGCCTGCGGCATCACCTTGTACGCCGCGCTGGCAGCCGCTGAACAGTTGCGTGAAGAAGGCTTGTCGGTGGGCGTCATTGATATGCCCACGATCAAGCCGCTGGACAGGGACGCCGTGCTGACCGCTGCCGGCCACGCGCGCCTGATGATGACGGTGGAAGAACACAACGTGCTGGGCGGCCTGGGCTCGGCCGTGGCCGAGGTGCTGACGGACGCCGGCACCGGTACGCGCCTGCGCCGCCACGGCATCTATGATGAATACAGCCTGATCGCGCCGCCCACCACGCTGTACGCGCACTACAAGCTTGACGCCGCCGGCATTGGCGACGTGGCGCGCGCCTTGATCCAATCCTGACGCGCGAATCCATCCGCATACCCCGTTAATACCCGGAGACCCCCATGAAGGAAATCAGCGGCAACACCCGCCTGTTTGGCATTCTTGCCGACCCGATCTATCACGTGAAAACGCCGCAGCGCATGAACGAGCTGTTCGCCAAGCTGGGCTATGACGGCGTCTGCGTGCCGTTTCACGCCAAGCCGGAAAACCTTGCGGCCGTTGTTGACGGGTTGCGCCGCCTGGAAAACCTGGGCGGCGTCATCATCACCATGCCGCACAAAACCGCCATTCTGGATCTGGTGGATGACGTGACACCGGTGGCGCAAAAGATCGGTGCGGCCAACATCGTGCGCCGCGACGCCGACGGCCGCTTGACCGCCCACATGCTCGACGGCGAAGGCTTTGTGCGGGGCCTGCAAACCGCAGGCGTCGCGCTGCAAGGCAAGCGCGCGTACCTGGCCGGTGCGGGCGGCGCGGCCAACGCCATCGGCTTTGCGCTGGTGCAGGCGGGCGTTGCGCACCTGACGATTGCGAACCGCACGCCCGCCAAGGCCGAAGACCTGAAAGCGCGCATCCTGTCGCTGC
>CAJYKY010000117.1 GCA_913775005.1 uncultured Achromobacter sp. | reverse complement strand
CGAGGCGGCGCCGCCCTGGCCGTCGTGGCCATTAGCGGTTTGCATCGCTGCGCCGCCATAGTCTTCGGCGATCTGGATCAGCAGCGCGCCCAGTCTTTCGTGCGTTTCGGTGGCCCAGATTTTCAGTAGCGACAACGCGGGCGGCAGCGGCCGGCCGGCTTTGGCCAGGTCGGCAAAGACGCGATACATCGCGGTCAGGTCCGCGCTGTCCAGCCGCAGCTCGGCCAGCCGGTCGACGAAGGCCGGGTCGGCAAGCAGGCCGCGTTGGCGCGCAATGCTGAAGATCTGCTGCAAGGCGTGGTTGGCGTGCTTGGGGCTGCCGGTGAACAGCCGTTCAAAACCCAGCAACGCCTTGGCGATGTCCCAGCCTGCATTCAGTTCGCCCACCAGATTGGCGCGCGGCACGCGAACGCCATCGAAGAACACTTCGCAGAATTCTTCATGCCCGGACAGGGTGCGGATCGGCCGGCGCGTGATGCCGGGGCGGTCCAGCTCCACCAGCAGGAAGCTGATGCCGGCCTGCTTTTTGACGGTCTTGTCTGTGCGCACCAGCATGAACATGTGGGTCGCATCTTGCGCCAGCGTCGACCAGGTTTTTTGCCCGGTCACGACCAGCTCGTCGCCATCGACCACCGCTTCGCACCGCAGCGCGGCCAGGTCAGAGCCGGCATTGGGTTCGGAATAGCCCTGCGCCCAGACGGCCGCGCCCGACAGAATGCCGGGCAGGAAACGCGCCCGCTGTTCGTCCGTGCCGTAGCGGATCAAGATGGGGCCCAGCATCACCAGCCCCTGGTCAGGCGCGCGCGCCACGCCGTAGCGCTCGGCTTCTTCGATGAACGCAATCTGACGGGCGGGCGATAGCGCCATGCCGCCGTGTTCGCGCGGCCAGGACGGTGCGATCCAGCCTTGGCGCGACAGCGTGAAGTACCAGGATTTGATGTCATCCCAATGCAGCCGCCACGGCACGTGGCGCAGGTGCGCCGGGTAGTGCGCGCGGAAGAAGCGGCGCAGCAGCGCGCGGAATTCGGCTTCGGGCATGCCGTTCCAGTCGGCGTCGCGCGGAAAGGGCGCGGCGTCGGTAGACGTATCCTCGTCGGCCTCATCGGGCGGCGACGGGTCTTGCGCCAGCGCGCCGAAGCGTTGGCGATGCGCCGCCGCGTTGCCCAGCCACGCGGCCAGATGCAGCGCGTGGCGGAAGTACAGGCTGACATCGCATTCGTCGGTGTAGCCGATGGCGCCGTGAAGCTGGATGGCCAGCCGCGCGGCGTCGATGCCGGCGCGTGCGGCGCGGGCTTTGACGCGGCTGGCCAGGATGCGGCGCGTCAAGGCGGCGGGCGCGCCAGCGTTGTCAGCAGCAGCGTCCGCACCCTTTGTGGCCGCCATTGTGTTCAAGGCGTCTTGCAGGCTGTTGGCGGCAAGCTCCACCTGCATGGAGGCATCGACCAGCCGGTGTTGCAGCGCCTGGAACGATGACAACGGCTTGCCGAACTGTTGCCGCGTGTTCAGATAGGCGACGGAGTCCGCCAGCACCTGGCGGGCCCCGCCCACCATTTCGGCCGACTGCATCAGGCGGGCGTAGTCCAGCGCTTCATCCACGGCATCCAACACGCCGTGGCGGGCCAGCAAGGCCTGCGCCGGCACCTGCGCGGACTCGATGCTCAGGTGGCAGGCCGGTGTGCCGTCGGTGCGCGCGTAGCGGTGCACGGTGACGCCGGGCGTGCCGGCTTCCAGATAGAACAGCGCGGTGCCGCTTTCGCCGTCGGCCGTCACCAGCCAGCCGTTCACGCCGTCGCCGGGAATGACGTGGCGCTTTTCGCCATTGAGCACGTACGCGCCTTCGCGCGCCGTCACGGTGACGCCGAATGCGCCCGCCGCTTCGCCCGCTTCCAGCTGGCCTTCCGTCTCTTGCCACGCCACACCGATAATCCGCGTGCCATCGCACACGTCTTGCAGCAGCTGATCGCGCAGCGGCGACGCTGGCGGAGTGTTGATGCCCGCCAGCAGCGTGGCGCTCAGCACGCCCGCGCCAGCAAGCGGTTCGGGCAGCTGCGCGCGGCCTGCCTCTTCCATGACCGCCGCCATGGCGTGCCAGCCCAGGCCCAGTCCGCCCATCGCTTCCGGCACGCTCATGCCCAGCCAGCCGGCCGCAGCCAGCTCTTGCCAGTATTGGCGGTCGACGGCGCCGCCCGCGCGCTTGCGCTGGCGTTGATCGCGGCGGGAAAGCAGGTCTTTGGCGCTGTCGCGGATGGCTTCGATGAGTGCGTCGTCTACGTCGTCGTGCAGGCTATCGCTCTCGCCGCGGTTCATGCTGACGCCCTTCGCAGAATTGGTCGGCGTATTCATACGATGCCCTCGGCATGCAGGCGGGCGATTTCATCGTCCGACAATCCCAGTTCGGCGCGCAGCACGGCAGCCGTGTGTTCGCCCAAGAGCGGCGGCGGCAGGCCGGGGGCGATGGGCGTGCGGGAGAAGTGGATCGGGTTGTTGATGACGGGCATGTCGCCCAGTTCGGGATGGTGCACGCTGCCCAGCACGTTGCGGTGCTGGACCCGCGGGTCGTCAAACACCTGGTCCATCGTATAGATGGGGCCGCAAGGCACGTTGGCGGCGGCCAGCGCGTCGTTCCACTCGCGGGCGGTGCGCTCGCGCATGGCCGGTTCGATCAAGCGCGACAGCTCGGCCTGCGCCGAGGCGCGCAGCGGGTTGGTGGTAAAGCGCGGGTCATCGGCCAGTGCCGGTAGCCCGATCACGGTGCAAAAGCTGCGGTACTGCGTGTCGTTGCCCACGGCCACCATCAGATGGCCGTCGCTGCATGCGAAGGCGCGAAACGGCGCGGTGATCTGCGAGGCCGACCCCATGCGCGCGGGTAGCTGGCCGCTGGCCAGATAGTTCATGCCGATATGGGAAATGGCGGCGATCTGCGCGTCCAGCAAGGCAAGGTCGATGTGCTGGCCCTGGCCGGAAATCTGATCTCGGTGGCGCAGCGCGGCCAGGATGGCCGAGACCGCATAAAACCCCGCCGTCAGGTCCGACACCGAATAGCCTGCCTTAACGGGGCCGGCGCCGGGTTCGCCATCCGGCACGCCGGTCACGCTCATCAGGCCGCTCATCGACTGGAAGATGGGGTCGTAGCCGGGCAGATGGCTGTACGGTCCCGTCTGCCCGAAGCCGGTGATCGAGCAATACACCAGCCGGGGGTTCAGCGCGGACAGCGACGCATAGTCCAGGCCATAGCGGCGCAAGTCGCCCGCCTTGAAGTTCTCGATCACGATATCGGCCGTTTGCGCCAGCCGCCGCACCAGCGCCTGGCCGTCGGGCCGAGAGATATCGATGGTGAGTGATCTCTTGCCGCGGTTCATCGCCACGAATGACGACGTCTGCCGGCTTGGTTGGCCGTTGCGGTCGGGCATCGGGTAGCCCTGATGGCGCACGTCGTCGCCCCGGCCAGGGCGTTCCACCTTGATCACGTCGGCGCCAAAATCCGCCAGCATCTGTGCCGCCCATGGGCCGGAAAACACCCGGCTCAAGTCCAGCACCTTCACCCCTTCCAGCGCAGTGCTCATCGTGGCTCCTTATTTGCCTTGGAATACCGGTGCGCGTTTTTCCAGGAAGGCGCGGCGGGCTTCCGCTGCGTCTTCGGTCTTGGCGATGGCGGCCGTCATGTCCTGCTCGTACCGGTAGCCGTCGCGCAGGCTCATGTCTTCGATCGCGTTGAGCGTCTGCTTGGCCAGAACGGTGGCCAGCGGACTCTTGGACGCCAGTTCGCGCGCCAGCTCCATCGCGCGATCCATCAGGGATTCCGCAGGCACGCTGGCCTCGACCACGCCCAGCCGATAGAGTTCGTCGCCGTCCACGCGCATCCCCGTCAGCATCATGCGGCGCAGGCGGGAATGGCCGAAGAGCCGCATACCATGGCGCCCACCGCCCAACAGGCCGACGTTGATCTCTGGCAGGCCCACGACCGCCGTGTTCGCGGCCAGCAGGATGTCGCACGAGGCCACGATGGCCAGCCCCGCGCCCAGTGCGGCGCCATTGATCGCGCCCACCACGGGTTTGGCGCATTCGCGGATGGCATGAAAGCATTCGCGGGTGCGGCGCGAGTGCTGGGGCAGGTCGCCCGGGCCTTTGATGGTGGCGGCGCGGGTCTTCAAGTCTGCGCCGGCGCAAAAGGTCTTGCCTTGGCCCGACAGCACCACGGCGCGGATGTCGGGCGTTTCAGAGATGCGGTCCAGCACCCATGACAGCTCGTTCATCATCTCGGTGCTTAGCGCATTCACGGGCGGATTGGCCAACAGGATGATGGCGACGCCGTCGTCCAGCGTGACGTCAAGCGCGGTGTAGGGGCCAGCCAGGTTTTCCGGCAGGGTCATGGGAGTCTCCGAGGGGTCAAATGATTTTGCGCTGGCGCAGGCTTTCGATTTGTTCCGGGTCCAGGCCCAGCTCTTGCAGCACGTCGGCGGTGTGTTCGCCCAGCAAGGGCGGCGCGCGATCCACGCGCAGCGAAGACGTCGCAAAGCGCAGCGGGTTCATCACCTGCGGCACCGAGCCGGCCGCCGGATGCGGCAGCTTGCGCAGCATGGCGCGGTGCACCACTTGCGGGTCGTCAAAGACTTCCGGCACGGTGTTGATCGAGCCGGCCGGCACGCCCGCCTGCTTCAGCGCGGCCAGCCAGTGCGCGCGCGGTTGCGTGATGAAGATGGCGTCCAGAATGGGGTCGAGCGTGTCCTGGTTCTTTACGCGCTGGCTGTTGGTGAGGTAGCGCGGGTCCTGCCCCAGATCGGGCCGGCCCAGCAGGCGGCACAGCGTGGCGAACTGGCCGTCATTGCCCACCACGATCACGATGTCGCCGTCCGCGCAGGCAAAGGTGCGCTGGGGCTGGATGTTGGGATGCGCGGTGCCGGTGCGGCGCGGCACCTTGTTGCCCAGCAGGAAATTCATGGCCTGGTTCGCCAGCAGACCCACTTGCACGTCCAGCATGGCGACGTCGATGTGTTCGCCCGTGCCCGTCTGGGAGCGGCGCAGCAACGCCGCCACGATGCCCAGCGCGGCGTAGACGCCAGTGGTCAGGTCCACGATCGGCACGCCAACTTTTTGTGGGCCGCCACCGGGCTTGTCGTCGCGTTCGCCGGTGACGCTCATGAGGCCGCCCATGGCCTGGATCAGGAAGTCGTAGGCGGGTTCGGCGGCGCGCGGCCCGGTCTGGCCAAAGCCCGTCACCGAGCAATACACCAGACGCGGGTTGATCGCCGACAGCGATTCGTAGTCCAGCCCAAGACGGGCCAGCGTGCCGACCTTGTAGTTTTCCAGCACCACGTCCGCATCGCGGCACAGCTGCTTGACCAGCGCCTGGCCTTCAGGCGTTTGCAGGTCCACCGTGATGGATCTCTTGCCGCGATTGGTGGCGATGAAGTAAGCGCCGTCGGTGGTGTCCTGGCCTTGCTCGTCTTTCAGGAACGGCGGCCCCCAGGAGCGGGTGTCGTCGCCCAGCCCCGGCCGCTCGACCTTGATGACGTCTGCGCCCAGATCGGCCAGGATCTGGCTGGCCCAGGGGCCTGCCAGAATCCGGCTCAGGTCCAGCACTTTCACGTTTGATAACAGCGGCTGCAAAGCCTTCTCCTTGACGCCTGTGATGTGCAGGTAGTCTAGGATTTCCGGCTGGCGGCGGGATGCACCCGGCGCACAAAGCTGTTATGCGTTTTTGCCCCGCCCGGTGGGGGCGGGGGCAGGTCAGCGCCCGGTGTCGGGGTAGTTGGGCCCGGCGTCGTGAAAGCCGCCGCTGCTGTAGGGATTGACGGCGCCCGGGTGGGGCGGGCCGCCGTTGCCGGGCGCGCAGCCGCCCAGCAATAAGGTTGCGGTCAGCAAGGCCAGCCAATGCATCAATGAGGATTTCATCAGGAGTCTCCTGCGACTGCCCCTCAGCAGGCGCGTGGTGCGCAGCGTATGCAGCGGATTATAGGCGCGGGTAGGCGCTTATGCTGCTGTGTTTACGGCTGTGTCTGCTGCTGCATCTGCCGCAGCGTTCGCGACGGTTTTGCGTTTGATGCGGGGCCCATCGCAGCGCTGGCGGTAGGCGTTCACGGCGTCGGAATTTGCGTGCTGGAAATACGGATGGGCGTACTGGGCTTCGCGCATCGCGGTGTACAGGCGGCCGCCCCAGACGCATTGCGCCTGGGCTTCGTCCCACAGGCGCGCGGCGTATTCCGGCTGGCCATTGCGCCACAGTGCAATACCGTAGTCGGCCACGATGTCTTCGTTGCGGGACAGTTCACGGTAGGACGCGCGCATCAGTCGCAGCCCTTCGTCCACGTCGCCTTGCAAGCTCAGGATCCAGCCCAGCGTGCCCTGGTTGTAGGCGTTGGGGCCAAGGTCGCGGATGGACTGCCGCGCCTGCGCTTCGGCCTGCGGCAAGTGGCTGGCAAAGTCCGCCAGATAGTAGGCGATGTCGTTGGCCCAATCGACGTCGCTGGCCTGCCGCTTGCGGCCGCGTTCAAGCTGACGGCGCTGTAGCTGCTGCGCGTCTTCCAACGCCAGGTCCGGCATGCCCAGCAGTTTTTCCAGGTCGTACCGGTCGCGCAGCACGGTGGCGTCCACGGGTTTGAGCGATTCCGGAAAGCGCCATTCGCGCGCGCGCATCAGCCAATGACGCGCATCGTCCTGGCGGCCGACCATCAGCAGCAGCTGGGCAAGATCCAGTCTTTGGGTCGGCGTGGCGGCGCATTGCATGCCTTCGATCAGGCGCTGTGCGCCCGCCACATCGTTCTGGCTGAACTTGCGGGTGATGGCGTCCAGTTCGTTAAAGCAGGGGCGGTCGCTGATGAGGGAGGCTTCGATCGACAGCGAAAGCGCTGCCGCCGGTATGTCGTGGCTGAAGTAGGCCGTGGAGCCTTGCTCCGTCGTGTAGCCCAGGTCCACCCACTGTTCGCCCCAGCGTTGGCGCATCGTCAGGATGTACGGCCACGCGGGCACGGGGCTTTTGTCTGTGCTGGAGGTCAGCTGAAAGAAGTGGCCCCACGGCCCGTCGCCCACGCGACGGATCAGCGTGAAGTCGGCCGGATCATGCGCTTGCTCGGTCCACACCCACGCCGTCTGCCCTTGCGCGTCGGTCACGCCATGCAGGATGCCGTCCTGGCTGGGCGTGTTGCGGATCGAACTCTGCTTGCCCGTCAGGAATAAGCGGTAAGGCGTGTTGGGCGCGGGAGCGGCATCACGATTGTTCTGCAACGTCAGCGTCAGGCTTTGTCCATACGGGCCGACGCCGAATTGGGGCATGCCGGGGGGCGGCGCAGCGGTGTCGGCATTGGCGCAGGCCGTGGTCAGCAATGCGGCGGTGGCCAGAAGAAACGCGGAGTATCGGTGCGGCATCGGAAATGTCGTGAAGGCTGCAAAGTGGGCACTCGGCGGACCGGGCGGACCGCGTGCCGGCGTAGCGTCCGCGCACGGCGCCGCAGTGAGCGGGCGCGCCGTGATCGGCGAGCGCGATTGTGTCACGAATGAGCGTGCTATCGCTTGCGGGGCGTGTCGATGAATACGCTAACGCTTACGCTGCGCATCGAGGAATGGTCCAACGCTGGCGCTGCGTGTCGATGAATGCGCTGATGTGGACGCTGCGTATCGAAGAACGCGCTAACGCTTACGCTGCGCATCGATGAACGCGTTGATGGCGCGCGTTTCGTCGTTGTCCGCGCCGACATCGGCATTGATCTGCGCGTGGTTGCGCGCGACGCCCAGCAGTTCGGTGTGGCTGCCTTGCGCGGTCAGCTTGTCGGCATAACGCTGCGCGCGGCGGCACGGGTCTGGCCGCAACATCGAACAGACAAACAGCGCGGGCGGTTGCACGCCGCGTAGCTGCGCGGCAGGCGAGGCCGCCGCCCACTGTGCAGGGTCGGCGCCAAAGGCCTCGTCATAGAACGGCGCATGCGGGCGCGGCATGACGTCCAGCAGATCAAAGCCCGCGCCGTCCAGGACGATGCTGGCGCGCCACAGCGGCGCGCCCGTGCGCTGGCGCATGGCGGCGTCGGCGGCCAGCAGCGTCAGCAGATGCCCGCCCGAGGAATGTCCCATCACGAAAACGTTGTTCGGGTCCGCGCGCCACGCGGCAGCCTGGTTGTTGATCCAGGCGATGGCCAGGCCCAGGTCTTCGGCTTGCAGGATGGGGGACGCTTGCGGCATCAAGCGCGTGTTTACGGACACGATGACGTAACCCTTCGGCAACCAGTAAGCCAGCTTGTCCTGCACGACTTCCGGCGCGGCCTTGTCACCGTTCTTCCACGACCCGCCGTGGACGACGACAAGCACGGGGGCGGGGCGGGCAGAGGGGGCGGGGGGAAGGTAGACGTCAGCGATCTGAGCGGCGTCCGGGCCGTAGCGTTGGTCGAGGCGCGGAGTGGGCGCGGCGGGGGCGGTAGAGGTGGCAGGGGCGGCGGTGGCAGCGAGGGCCGCCTGGGCGGCTGGCGGCGCAGAGCCTGCTGATGCCGCCGATGACACGCAGGTGACAAGCAAGGCGATGAATAAGCGGGCGGCGCGCATGGGCGAGGGGGGCAGGGGTGGTGTGGAGAGACGGACGCCGATCACTGTACTGTGCCGCCTTGCCGTCCACAAACCCCCCGCCTATCGCAACATATGGCATCCTGCGCACGGTTCGCCGCTGGCGTACTGGCGCTGCTACCCATTGGCCTTACCCAGAGGCCACTGCTTGGCACCACTACCCATCGGCCACTGCCTGGCGTCACTGCCCATTGACCTTACCGATCGGCACAGCCCTTCGACCGCTGCCCCGTCGTGCGTTGATCGCCTTTGCCTCCTTTTCCGTGTTGAACCTCCCTCTCGTTCTCGAACGATTTTTCATGCCAAAACTGCTGCTACGTGTTTGTGACTTCCTGCTGCTGGCCGCTGCGGCGGCGCTGTTTGGCGCTTGTCTGACGTCGCTGCTGACCACCGGCGCTTACGGCTGGGTGATTCCGGACGCGCCTTATGTGTACGAGCCGCGTGACTTTGCCGCCCAAGCCGTCTTCGCGGGTCTGGCGGGGGTATTCGTCTTGGCCGTGATGGAGCGCTTGCTCAATGCCCGCCGCGCCAGAGCGCGTCCGGGGGCAGCGGAATCGGGCGGCAGCTTGGGCTTGTGGCCTGCTGCCTCGCTTACCGCCACCTTCTGCGCAGCGCTCGTCGCGTTGTATCTCGCACCGCCCGACCCCATTGTGTTTGGCAATACGTGGGCACCCGGCGAGGCCTCGGTGGAGCTGTTTCTGGCGCAATGGCAGTTGGTATTGCCGCTTGCCCTGGCCGTGACCTTTCTGCGGTGGGGGCTACGCTTGGCGCTTCGTCCGATGCTTTCCCCCTGAAATAACCCGACGCCGCCGCGCCGGTCAGCCCGCTTGCCGACCCGGGATTTCAGCGAAACGACTGGGTTTTGCGCTAGGATTGGCGACCAAATCGTGCCTCAATTCGGCTCTAACCCGGCCCCAATCCGGCCTCAATGCCCCCGCCTCCCCTGGAGAAACCCGCATGACGTCCCTCGCCTCGTTCGACATCACCAAGAAGTGGCCCGCCCAGCATCCCGAACGCCTTCAGCTGTATTCGCTGCCCACGCCCAACGGCGTGAAGGTGTCGATCCTGCTGGAAGAGCTGGGCCTGCCGTACGAGGTGCATCGCGTCAGTTTCGACACGAAGGATCAGTTTTCCCCGGAATTCCTGTCGATCAGCCCGAACAACAAGATCCCGGCCATCCTGGATCCCAACGGCCCTGACGGCAAGCCTTTGGCGCTGTTTGAATCGGGCGCCATCCTCGTCTATCTGGCCAGCAAGACCGGCCAGTTCATTCCGGCGGACACGGCGGGCCGCTACGAGACGCTGCAATGGCTGATGTTCCAGATGGGCGGTATCGGCCCGATGTTCGGCCAGCTGGGGTTTTTCCATAAATTTGCCGGCAAGGAATACGAAGACAAGCGCCCGCGCGACCGCTATGTGGCCGAATCCAAGCGCCTGCTCGCCGTGCTGGACCAGCGCCTGGAAGGGCGCGACTGGGTCATGGGCGACGAATACACCATTGCCGACATCGCCATCCTGCCGTGGGTGCGCAACCTGGTGGGCTTCTATGAGGCGGGCGAACTCGTCGAGTTTTCCAAATTCAAGAACGTGGCGCGCGTGCTGGAAGCGTTTGTCGCCCGCCCGGCCGTGGCGCGCGGCCTGACCATTCCGCCGGCGCCGTAAGCGCACGCAAACGCCCGCCGAACGCCCGCCCATCACCCGCCATGGAACTGCGCCAGCTACGTTACTTCGTCCGCGTCGTGGAGGCCGGCAGCATCGGCCGCGCGGCGATGTCGATCGGCATGGTGACGTCGGCGCTCAGCCAGCAGATCAGCCGGTTGGAGGGCGAGCTGTCCACGCGCTTGTTGCAGCGCAGCGCGAGCGGCGTGGTGCCCACGGATGCCGGCTTGGCGTTCTTCCGGCAGGCGCAGTTGGCGCTGCGCCACGCGGATGACGCGGTGCAGGCCGCGCAGCAGGCGCGGCTGGCGGGGCATGTCAGCGTTGGGCTGCCGTCCACCACCGCCGCAATCCTGGGCGCGCCGTTCCTGCAAGCCATGAACCAGCGCTACCCCGACATCCGGCTGCATCTGGTCGAGGCCCTCTCGGGCCACCTTAGCGACATGCTCAACGGCCGCCTGCTGGATCTGGCCATCGTGTTCCATGCGGAAACCGCGCGGCGCTGGAGCGTCATGCCGCTGCTGGACGAGCCGCTGTTCCTGTGCGCGCACCGCGACATGCCCGGCGTGCCGGCGGGCAACACGACGCAGCTGGACGCCATTGCGTCGCTGCCGCTGGTGCTGCCCAGCGGACGTCATGGGCTGCGCGCGCTGGTCAACAATGCCTTCCAGCAACTGGGCCAAACGCCGCGCGTGGTGGCGGAAGTGGACGGCCTGTCTTTGCTGATGGACGTGGTGCAGCTGGGCGCTGCCGCCACCATCCAGCCCAGTTCGGCCACGGCGCGCATCGCGCCCGGCCAGCTGCACATGGCGCGCATCGACGATGCGCATCTGTTCCGCCCCAATCTGCTGGCCAGCCTGTCCGACGACGAACTCTCGCCCGCGGCGCTGGCCGCCCGCCTGGTGCTGGCCGATGTGTCGCGCACGTTGGCGTGCGACGGCAAGTGGGCCGTCGTCACCCTTCATGAATCGTGAAGACCCGTTGACACTCGCCTGATATCGGGCGAGCCGCCTGCTGGGTACAGTCGGTCCCTTGAATTGGGGACGATGGCATGGTGGACGTCTTGGTGGTGGGAGGGGGCAACGCGGCGCTGTGCGCGGCCCTGATGGCGCGCGAAGCCGGCGCCAGCGTGATGCTGCTGGAAGCGGCGCCGCGTGAATGGCGCGGCGGCAATTCGCAACACACACGCAACTTGCGATGCATGCACGATGCGCCGCAAGACGTGCTGATCGACGCGTATCCCGAAGAGGAATACTGGCAAGACCTGCTCAAGGTCACGGGCGGTCTGACCAACGAACATTTGGCGCGGCTGGTCATCCGTGAATCGTCCACCTGTCGCGACTGGATGCGCCGTCACGGCGTGAACTTTCAGCCGCCCTTGTCGGGCGCGCTGCACGTGGCGCGCACCAACGCCTTCTTCATGGGCGGCGGCAAGGCGCTAGTCAACGCGTATTACCGCAGCGCCGAGGCGCTGGGCGTGCAGATCCGCTACAACGCGCCCGTGGACGCCCTTGAGCTGGAAGGCGGCCGCTTCAAGGCTGCGCGCATTGGCGATGAGCGCATCGAGGCGCGCGCCTGTGTGCTGGCCGCCGGGGGCTTTGAGTCGAACCGGGAATGGCTGCGCGAGGCCTGGGGCCAGAACGAACGCGGCGAATGGCCGGCCGACAACTTCCTGATCCGTGGCACGCGCTTCAACATGGGCGTGCTGCTGAAATTCATGCTGGACGCGGGCGCGGACAGCATTGGCGACCCCTCGCAATCGCACTGCGTGGCGATTGATGCGCGCGCGCCGCTGTATGACGGCGGCATCTGCACGCGTATCGATTGCGTGTCGCTGGGCGTGGTCGTCAACCGCGATGCCGTGCGTTTCTACGACGAAGGCGAAGACTTCTGGCCCAAGCGCTACGCCATCTGGGGCCGCCTCACGGCCATGCAGCCTGGCCAGATCGCTTATTCCATCATCGACGCCAAGGCGATTGGCCGCTTCATGCCGCCGGTGTTCCCGGGCGTCACGGCCAACACCTTGCCCGAGCTCGCGCAAAAGCTGGGGCTGGACCCCGTCACCTTCGAGCAGACGCTGCGTGACTACAACGCCGCGTGCAAGGTGGGTACGTTCGACCACACCGCGCTGGACGATTGCCACACCGAAGGCGTCACGCCGGCCAAGACGCATTGGGCGCGGCCGATCGACACGGCGCCGTTCTACGGCTATGCACTGCGCCCCGGCATCACCTTCACTTATCTGGGCCTGAAGGTGGACGAGACCGCCGCCGTCCGCTTCAACGACGTGCCTAGCGACAACCTGTTCGTTGCAGGCGAAATGATGGCGGGCAATGTGCTGGGTAAGGGGTATACGGCGGGCGTGGGCATGTCCATCGGCACGGCGTTCGGCCGTATCGCCGGCACGCGCGCCGCCGCCGCTGCCGCCGCCGCCGCAGCCCCCACCGGCAAGTCCGGCAACCCATCCCTTGCGAAGAGCACAACATGAAGCAGCTGGAAGCCCTGGCCCGCGAGGCGCAATCTTTTTCCGTGGCGGACGCCTCAACGTCTTCGCCGATGGTCGAACAACCCGTGCGCTGGATTGGCAACGCCCCGCGCGGCGCAAGCGGCGACACCCCATCTCAAGCTCCCAAACCGCAGGCAGGCACGCTGACCGGCGACGAAGCCGAAGTGGCGCGCGTCATGCAGATCTGCAATGCCTGCCGCTATTGCGAAGGCTTTTGCGCCGTGTTCCCCGCGATGACGCGGCGGCTGGAATTCGGCAAGGCGGATCTGAACTATCTGGCCAATCTGTGCCACAACTGCGGCGCCTGTCTGCACGCCTGTCAGTACGCACCGCCGCATGAGTTTGCGGTGAATGTGCCGCAGGCCATGGCCCGCGTGCGGATGCAAACCTATACCGATTACGCCTGGCCCGCCGCGCTGGGCACGCTGTACAAGCGCAATGGCCTGGCGCTGTGCCTGGCCACCGCCTTCGGGTTGGCGCTGTTCCTGGTGTTGGCGGTGCTGATGGCAGGCGGCCTGTTCCACGAACCGATGGCCGGCAATTTTTACGCGGTTTTCCCACACAACACGCTGGCGTTGATGTTCGGCGCGGTGTTCGGCTTTTCGATGTTGGCGCTGGGCGTCGGCGTGACGCGTTTCTGGCGCAACGTCAGCCCCGGCGCAGCGTCGGGGGCGGCGGTGGCCGAGGCCGCGCATGACGCGCTGCGCCTGCGCTACCTGGATGGCGGCCACGGCAAAGGCTGCAACAACGCTGACGACGCCTTTACGCTGTGGCGGCGGCGCTTTCATCACTTCACGTTCTACGGCTTCATGCTGTGCTTTGCGGCCACCTGCGTCGCGACGCTGTACCACTATCTGCTGGGGCAACAGGCGCCGTATCCGATGCTGAGCGCACCCGTGTTGCTGGGTACGGCAGGCGGCATCGGGCTGCTGATCGGGCCGGCCGGCTTGCTGTGGCTGAACATCAAGCGCCATCCCCAGCAAGGCGATGCCGCGCAAAAGCCGATGGACCGCGGCTTCATCGTGCTGCTGTTCCTGACCAGCGCCACGGGCCTAGCGCTGCTGGGCGGGCGCGACGGCGGGGCGATGGCGCTGTTGCTGGCGATTCACCTTGGTGTGGTGATGGCGCTGTTCCTGACCTTGCCTTACGGCAAGTTCGCGCACGGCATCTACCGGTCGGCCGCGCTGCTCAAGTGGTCGATTGAAAAGCGCCAGCCCAACAAGCTGCAACTCGGGTCCGACTGACGACACGCTATCGCCTTATCGGCACTGACGGCGCCCTGGAAGGCGCCGCAACCCACAACAACTCTGGAGACCTTCATGTTTCAAGCCTCAACGCCCGCGCGTCTGCTGCTGGCCGCCTGTCTGCTGCCGGCTGTGCCGGCGGCGTATGCGCAGAATTTTCCGTCCAAGCCGATCACGTTGGTCGTGCCGCATTCGGCGGGCGGCACGTCCGATATCCTGGCGCGCACCGTGGCGGCCGAAGCCGCCAAGACGCTGGGGCAGACCATCGTCATCGACAACAAGGGCGGCGCCAACGGCACCATCGCCGCCAAGCAGGTGGCCTCGTCCGCGCCGGACGGCTACACCTTGCTGTTGGCCACGGCCAGCACGCACGGCATCAACCCGTCGTTGTATTCGCGCATTTCGTATGACGCGGTGAAGGACTTCACGCCCGTGACCTTGTTGGCCACGGTGCCCAACGTGCTGGTCATCGGGCCGAACGTGAAGGCGGCGTCGGTGCAGGAGCTGATCGGCTATATCCGCGCGCAGGGCGACAAGACCAACATGGGGTCGGCGGGCGCCGGCACGCCTGGCCACTTGGCGGGCGAGATGTTCAAGAGCGCGGCCAAGTTGCAGTTCACGCATGTGCCGTACAAAGGCGGCAGCCCCGCCATCACGGACCTGATCGGCGGGCAGATCGACTTCATGTTTACGACCATTCCCGGCGTGTTGCCGCATGTGAAGGCCGGCACGTTGCGCGCGCTGGCGGTGACGTCGCCCGAGCGTTCGCCCGCCATGCCCGACGTGCCGACGATGGCGGAATCCGGCCTGCCGGGCTTTCAGGCGGTGTCGTGGCATGGCGTGGTGGCGCCGGCGGGCACACCGGACGCGGTGGTGCAAAAGCTGAATGCGGCGCTTAGCGGTGCGCTGGCAGCACCCGCCGTCAAGCAACGGTTGATGGAAGAGGGGGCGCAGGCGTCCACGCTGAATACGGCGGCGTTCGGCAAGTTCATCCAGACCGAAATCTCGACCTGGGCGCAGGCGGTGAAGGACTCGGGGGCGACGGCGAACTGAGGTTTTGCGCATGCTAGGATGCCCGGCATGCTGACGACCTTGCTGTTTTCTCTGGTGGCGGCGGTGGCGGGTGAGGCGACTGGTAATGCGGCGGTCGCCGGTGACGCCACCCATGCGAAACCGCCCGCTGCGACCCCGGCCGCCCGGCCCGCCACCGCCTTCGATCTGTCCTGCATGTTTGCCGACCGCAACGAGGGCGGTGGGCTTGAAGCCGCCGACGCGTGCGCGCGGCTGGACGGCGACACGCTGGTGCTTCGCCCCGAGATGCTGGCGCGCATGGACTTCAGCGTTGACGGCTTGTCGCCGATGTTCACCAACCGGTCGTGGCACTGGGTGCGGCCTGACGGCTACGCCGTGCCAGTCGTCACGTACGACAACATGGCGGACGACTTCGTGGAAGGGCTGGCGCGCGGCCCGTGGCAAGGCGGCATGGCCTACTACGACATGCAACTCAATCGCGTGCTTGCGCTGCCGTATGACTGGGTCGATCAGTTTGAGCACGGCGTGGCGCGCGTCTGCAAGGGGTGCTGGCGCCAGACCACGCCGGATGGCGAACACTGGTTCATGACGGGCGGCCAATGGGGCGCCATTGATAAGCAAGGCAGGCTGGTAGAGCCGCTGGCGGCCACGCCCGCTACGCGCTAGCCAGCAGTTTGCCCAGCGTTGCCATCCCCTGTTCCATCTCTGCGTTCCACGGATGCCCGTGATTGAGGCGCAAGAAATTCCGGAACGCGCCCGATGACGAAAACAGCGGGCCGGGCGCGAT
>CAJYKY010000116.1 GCA_913775005.1 uncultured Achromobacter sp. | reverse complement strand
GGCTGCCATGGCCTCGCGCACGGGCGCCGGCAGCGGGCCGGAATTGCCGATACAGGTCGTGCAGCCGTAGCCCACGATGTCGAAACCGACGGCGGCCAGGTCGTCCAGCAGGCCGGCGCGGGCCAGGTAATCAGCGGCGGCGGGCGAGCCGGGTCCCAGCGATGTCTTCACCCAGGCCGGCACGTGCAGCCCCGCCTGGCGTGCCTTGCGGGCCAAGAGGCCTGCGGCCATCAGCAAGCGCGGGTCCGACGTGTTGGTGCAGCTGGTGATGGCGGCGATGACGACGGGGTGGCGGGGCAGGCCGCTGTCTGTGGTGGCGGGGGTGAAGTTCAGCGCGGCCAGCAGCGGCCGCGTGTCGCGGTAGGGATTCAGGTCCTGCGGGCGCTTGGGGCCGGCCACATGCAGCTGCACCTGGTCCAGCGCAATCTCCACCACGCGGGTGTAGCGTGGCGAGGCTTCCGGGTCGAACGCGATGCCGGCGTGTTGCGCGTAGGCGGCCACGCGCGCGACGTGGGCCGCGCTGCGCCCCGTCTGGCGCAGGTAGGCGAGCGTTTCGCCGTCGATGGGAAAGTAGCCCGTGGTGGCGCCGTACTCGGGCGCCATGTTGGCCACCACGCAGCGGCTGCCGGCCGATAGCGTGCTGACGCCAGGGCCGAAGAACTCCACGAATTCGCCAGACACATCGATGGCGCGCAGCCGTTGCGTCACCGTCAGCGCCAGATCGGTGGCGGTGACGCCGGGCGCCAGCGCGCCCGTCAGCCTCACGCCGATCACATCGGGAATGCGTAGCAAGGTGGGCATGCCGAACATCACCGTCTGCGCTTCCAGCCCGCCCACGCCCCAGCCCAGCACGCCGATGCCGTTGATCATCGGCGTGTGGCTGTCGGTGCCGATCATCATGTCCGGATGCAGCGCGCCGTCTGGACCTTCGCAGACCACGGTGGCCAGTTGCTCGAGGTTGATGGTGTGCATGATGCCGGTGCCGGGCGGGTGGATGCGCACGTTCGACAAGGCCTTCGACGCCCACCGCAGGAAGCGATAGCGCTCGGCGTTGCGGCGCAGTTCCAGGTCCAGGTTCAGCGCCGCCGCGTCGGGGCGTGCATAGACTTCGACCGCCAGCGAATGGTCCACCGACACGTCAACGGGCAACACGGGGTTGAGCACCGCCGGGTCCATGCCGGCCTCGGCCAGCGCGTCGCGCATGGCCGCGATGTCCACCAGCGCGGGCGTGCTGGTCGTGTCGTGCATCAGCACGCGGCCGGGCTGAAACGCGATCTCGGCTTCGCTGGTGCCGTGGTCAAGCCAGCGCAGCAGCGCTGCGACGGCGTTGTCCCGCTCGCCGCCCTGCATGTTGCGCAGCGCATTTTCCAGCAGCAGCCGCAGCACGACCGGCAGGCGGAAGTAGTCGGCGCCGTACAAGGCGGGCAGATCGACGAAGGAGTAGGTGGCGCCGTCGACCGTGAACGGGGTGGGGCGCGGACCGGCATTGGTGTTTTCCATAGCTGCTAGTTTTGCATATTGCACCTATAAAATGCAATTAAGGAATAACCCGGCCGCATCCGTTCGAGCCGCCCTGGAGACAAACCATGCCCCTTATCCGTACTCTTGCCGCTGCCGCGGCCCTATGCGTGACCGCCTCGGCGCTCACGTCCCCCGCGATGGCTGCGGACACCGGCCGGCCCATTACGCTTGTCGTGCCCTTTGCCGCCGGGGGCGGCGTGGACGGTATGGGCCGCTTGCTGGCCGAACGCCTGCGCGGCGCCATGCCGCAGGGCGTGGTGGTGGAAAACAAGCCAGGCGCAAGCGGCATGCTGGGCGCGCAGACGGTCGTGCGGTCGGCGCCGGACGGCACGACGCTGCTGTTGGGTTCTGCCGGTGAAACCGCCATCAACCCGCTCGTCTTCAAGACCAAGATGCAGTACCAGCCGGAAAAGGACCTGGTGCCGATCGCGCTGATTGCGCGCGTGCCCAACGTGCTGGTCGCCAACCCCAAGCTGCCGGTGGCGAACGTGGAGCAACTGGTGGCCTATGGTCGCGCGCATCCCGACAAGCTGACGTACGCGACCAGCGGTGTAGGCAATCCGCAGCATCTGAATGGCGAACTGCTGCAATCGCTGGCCGGTATCAAGATGGTGCACGTGCCATACAAAGGCGCGTCGGCACAGCTGGTGGATGTGGCGGCGGGCAGCGTGGACCTGACCTTTGTCAGCCTGGCGGGGGCGCTGCCGTTCATCAAGAGCGGCAAAGTCAAACCGCTGGCCGTCACGTCAGCCAAGCGCGCGTCATTTGCGCCCGATATTCCCGCCGTGGCCGAGTACGCGCCGCTCAAGGACTATGCGTTGGAAAACTGGTTTGGTGTGTTCGTGCCGGCCGGTACGCCGCCCGCCACGCAGCAGAAGCTGGCCGATGCCATCGACAAGGTGTTGCGTGACGAAGCCTTCGTGGCCAGCATCCGCGAGCTGGGCGGTGAAGTGCAGCCGATGAGCCAGGACGCGTTCCGCGCCTTCATCGCGGCGCAGACGGCGGTGTTCGCCAAGGTGGTGGCCGACGGCCACATCACGGCGGAAAACTAAGCGCGGCGCGGTCAGCGCGCCTGCGCATGGCCGCCTGGCGGCATCAGCGCAATACCGCGTCCAGCACGCTGAGCGATGGGGGAATCATCGCCAGCAGCCGCGCCTTGCCCACGCCGTCGCGGGCCTGCACCGACAAGCCGTGCAGCACGACGGCGTAGTAATCGCCCAGCGCCTGCACATCCGTGTCCGGCTTGAGTTCGCCATCTTGCAACGCAGTATGCAGGCGGTCGATGATGCCTTGCGTGCGGGCCTTGCGATGCGTGGTCAGCCACGTCATCACGTCTTCGTTTTCGGCCGCGTAATTGGTGGCCGCGCTGACCACCATGCATCCCTGTGGCCGGCCGCGGCGCGTGTAGGTCAGCACGGCGTCCGTCAATAATTTTTCGATGGCGTCACGCACGCCCGCCGGCGCTTCCAGCGCGTGTTCGGCGAACGCGCCGTCACCCGCTTCGTAGCGCGCCACGGCCTCGCGGAACAGCTCCTGCTTGGAACCGAAAGCGGCGTACAGCCGCGCCGACGCCAGCCCCGTCGCGGCCACCAGATCCGCCATCGACGTGCCTTCGTAACCCTGCTTCCAGAATGCCAGCATGGCCTGCTGAAGCGCGAGCTCGCGGTCGAATTCCCTGGGTCTGCCTGCCATCACGATCTCGATGAAATGAACTGCACGGGAGTGTAACGCCGGTGCACGCGTTTGCATCGTCGCCATTTATCGCCTATTCTTTGTCGATCGACAAACAATTAAGGAATCGATATGAACACGATCAAAGGCCCGAGCCTGCACCTTGCCCAATTCAGCGACGCCGTCGCACCCTTCAACAGCCTGCCCGCCATCGCCGAATGGGCGGCCGGCGTGGGCTTCAAGGCCTTGCAGATTCCCGCCTGGGACAAGCGGTTCTTTGACGCCGGCATCGCTGCCGAAAGCCAGGGCTACTGTGATGACATCGCGGGCATGCTGGCCTCGCACGGCCTGGTCGTCAGTGAACTGACCACGCACATCTTCGGCCAGTTGCTGGCGGTGCATCCGGCCTACGACGCCATGGCCGACAGCTTTGCTCCCGCCGAGGCGCGCGGCAACGCTGGCGCCCGCACGGAATGGGCGCTGCAAGGTCTGTTCAATTCGGCGCGTGCGTCGCAGCGGCTGGGCTTGACCGAGATGGGTACGTTCTCCGGATCGCTGGCGTGGCCCTACCTGTTTCCGTTTCCGCAGCGTCCGGAAGGCTTGATCGAAACCGCCTTTGACGAACTGGCCCGGCGTTGGCTGCCCGTGCTGAACGCGTGCGATGAGCAGGGCGTGAACCTGTGCTTTGAAATCCACCCCAGCGAAGACCTGCACGATGGCGTCACGTTCGAGATGTTCCACGAGCGCGTTGGCGCGCATGCGCGTTGCGCAATTTTGTTCGACCCCAGCCACTTCGTCTTGCAGCAGCTCAATTACCTGGAGTATCTGGACATCTATAAGGATCACATCCGCATGTTCCATGTGAAGGATGCGGAGTTCAATCCGACGGGGCGGCAGGGGATCTACGGCGGCTATCAGTCGTGGATCAACCGCGCCGGCCGCTTCCGTTCGTTGGGCGACGGCCAGGTGGATTTCAAATCGATATTTTCCAAGCTGGCGCAGTACGACTACGCGGGGTGGGCCACGCTGGAATGGGAGTGCTGCCTGAAAGACCAGGAAGTCGGCGCGCGCGAGGGCGTGGCGTTCATCAACCAGCACATCATTCCCGTGACGAACAAGGTGTTCGACGACTTCGCCGGCGCCGCGATCGACAAGCAACAGATTCATGCCCTGCTGGGCATCGCCTGAGTTTTAAAGCTATCAACATGACGCATTCCTACGCTTCCTTTTTCACCGCCGCCGACGCCGTGGCGCACGAGTATCTGCACGTGGACGGCAATCGCATGCATTGCGCCGTCATGGGCGATGGCCCGCCGGTCTTGCTGATTCCTGGTTGGCCGCAAACGTGGTTCACCTGGCGCCATCTGATGAAGTCACTGGCGCAGGCGGGCTACACCGCGATTGCCGTAGACCCGCCCGGCACGGGGGATTCCGGCCGTCCGGCGCACGGCTACGACACCGGCGCGGTGGCCAGTGTGTTGCACCGTTTGATGGGGCAGTTGGGCCATGCGGCCTATCAGGTCGTGGGCCACGACATTGGCATGTGGGTCGCTTACGCGATGGCCAGCGATTACCCGCTAGCAGTGCG
>CAJYKY010000115.1 GCA_913775005.1 uncultured Achromobacter sp. | reverse complement strand
ACGACGCTCTTCCGATCTGGTCGGCGTGGTACATCCAGGTTTGCACGGCGTCGGGACGCGCCTCGCGGATCAGCCGGCGCAAGGCCAGAAAACCGCCCAGGCTCACACGCCCCCGCTTCATGCCCAGCGCATGCACGGCCACACCGGCCGCGCGCAGACGCTCGCCGTAGATGCCTTCGTCAGTCAGCGACACCACCGTGTGCTGCACGCCAGCATCCGGGTACGTTGCCAAGCGCAGCAGCACGGATTCCGCGCCGCCCTGCCCCAGGCCGGTGATGACATGCAGAACGCGCAACGCGGGCGTGTTCATCGCCCCTCCCGCACCGCTTCAAAGAGTTCATCCCATTCCGACAGCACGCTTTCCAGCGCATAGCGTTGGCGCACGGCCGTCGCCGCGCGTTCGCCCAATTGACGGCGCAGCAAGGGGTCGCTCAACACGCGTTGCAGCGCGTCGCGCAGCGCATCCCGGTTTCCTGCCGGTACCAGCAACGCGTCCTGGCCGTCGCGTGTCATTTCGCGCGGACCGCTGGGGCAATCGAATGCCACGCTGGGCAAGCCCAGCGACATGGCTTCGAGCAGCACATTGGGAAAGCCTTCCACCAGCGAACTCAGCACGAAAGCCTGGCCCTTTGCCAATTCTTCCCACGGGGTTTCGGTGCGGCCGGGCAGGCTGACCCGCGATTGCAGGCCCAGGCGTTCAACCTGCGCCTCAAGCGCGGCACGCTCGGGGCCTTCGCCCCAGATGCGCAGATTCCAGTCGGGATGCTGCGGGGCCAGTTGCGCAAACACGTCGATCAACAGATCGAACTGTTTGTCCGGCACCAGCCGGCCCATCGCCAGCAAGGTACGCGGGCCCTCGTCATCCCCTTGCTGCACGCGCGGCGCGTCGAGCAAGGGTGCGGGCAAGGGATTGGGAATGACGGCAAGGCGCTTGATGCCCGGCACCTGGCGCGAGAACGGACCGGCGGTGTCTTCCGCCTGCACCGTCACCATGTCCGCCCGCGGATACAGCAGGCGACGCAGCTTGCGCCACACCGAACCGGTGGTGGTTTCGGCAACCGGGTTGGTGCGTTCGCAGACGATGAGCGGCACGCCCAGGCCCCGCGTTGCGAGGATGGCGGCCACGTTGACGTTGGTCAGGAAAGACACCACCACGTCGGGCTTGGTGTCGCGTATGTGCTTGCGCAAGGCCATCAGGCGCTTGAACGCCGCCAGACCGCCCGAGGCCCGCGTGCCGGCGATATCCGCCAGCCACGCCAGCTGCACCTTGTCCGACAAGGGATAAAAGCAGGTGCCCTTGGACGAGTACGTGGGCGTCAAGGTGACGGCGTCCCCGCGTTCGGCCCATGCACTCACCAGCGTGGCGGCCACGCGTTCTGCGCCGCCTGCGTGCATGGAACTGACCAACATCAAAATTCTCATACGTCAAAGCCCCCCAACAGAACCCCCTTGATCCGGTGCTGCACGATAGCGGTCCAGCCAGGCCTGCATCATCAGCACGCCCCACAGATGACTGTCCCAATTGCGATGGCCCGAGGTGTGCTCGCGCCACTTGCGCAAGATTGGCTCGGGTTCGAACCAGCCTTCCTGGCGCAGACGCGCCGGGTCCAGCAGCGCGTCCGCCCATTCGCGCAAGGGGCCGCGCAGCCACGCGGCCAGCGGCACGGCGAAGCCGCGCTTGGGGCGGTCCACCAGCGCCTGCGGCACGTGGCGGTGCAGCACCTGGCGCAGCAGCCACTTGCCCGTGTTGCCGCGCACCTTGTACTGATGCGGCAGGCTCCACGCGAATTCGTAGACACGGTGGTCGATCAGCGGCACGCGCGTTTCCAGGCTGACGGCCATGGCAGCGCGGTCCACCTTGACCAGGATGTCGTCGGGCAGGTAAGTCACCGTGTCCAGCTTCATCATGGCTTCGAAGGTGGACCCCTTCATGCCGCGCGCAAATTCCGACACCGGCTCCACGCCGCCCTTGACGACCTTGGACGGCTCGGGCCAGTACGACACGAAGTGGCGATAGAAGTCGCCGCGCGTATCGGTGCGCAGCAGTTCACCCAGCTTGCCGACCTTGCCGCGCCACGCGCCGCGCCCGGGCAGAATCGTGGAGGCGCTAAGCAGCGCACCCGCGGGCTTGCGCAGCAGCGGCGGCACGCGTTCGCATTGCTGCCACCATTTGTTCACGCGGAAATAGCGCGAGTAGCCGCCGAAGAGTTCGTCGCCGCCATCGCCGGACAGCGCCACGGTGACATGCTGGCGCGCCATCTTGGTGACGAGCGAGGTCGGAATTTGCGACGAATCCGCAAACGGTTCGTCGTACATATCGGCCAGCGACGGCACCACCGCCAACGCGTCTTCGGCGGTGACATACAGTTCCGTGTGATCGGTGCCCAGATGCGTGGCGACGGCCTTGGCGTGCTGCGCTTCGTCGTAGCCCTTTTCATGAAAGCCGATGGCGAAGGTGCGCACCGGCTTGGCGCTTTGCGCCTGCATCAGCGCCACGATGGTGGACGAATCGATACCGCCCGACAGGAACGCGCCCAGGCTCACGTCCGCCAGCATCTGGCCGCCGACCGCCTTGGACAGCACGCCTTCCAGCGCTTCGGTCGCCTGCGCGTCAGACGCGAAGGACAGCGGCGACTGCGCGGCGGCGTCGGCGGCTTCACGTGCTGACCAGTACACGCGCGGCTCGGGCATGCGGCGGCTGCGTGTATCGTCGGCGGTGAATTCCACCC
>CAJYKY010000114.1 GCA_913775005.1 uncultured Achromobacter sp. | reverse complement strand
CCCGTCCCCTTTGTGGAAAAAGAACACATGGTGTTCTACCGCCGCGAGGCCATGGCCGAACACCCCAACGGCATGAAATTCCACGCCATCGACGCCAACGGCGAGTCGCTGCGCGAATCGCGCTACCTGTCGGTGGGCGGCGGTTTCGTCGTGACGGCGGGCGCGTCGAACAGCCAGGTCATCGCAGCACACAACCAGTTGCGGTATCCGTTCCGTACCGGCCGTGAACTGCTGACCATGTGCCGCGAAAGCGGCCTGACGGTGGCGCAGCTGATGATGCAGAACGAACTCACCTGGCGTGATGCGTCGGAAACGCATAGCGGCCTGGATCGCATCTGGCAGGTCATGCAGGACTGCGTGTCGCGCGGCTGTGGCATCAACTATCCGGAAGCCGATGGCGAATTGCCCGGCCCGCTGCGGGTGCGCCGCCGCGCGCCCGAGCTCTACCGCAACCTGACCCAACGCGCCGAGCGCACCTTGTCCGATCCGCTGTCGGTGATGGACTGGGTCAACCTGTACGCCATGGCCGTCAACGAAGAAAACGCCGCTGGCGGCCGCGTCGTCACGGCGCCGACCAACGGCGCGGCGGGCATCATTCCGGCGGTGCTGCATTATTACGACCGCTTCGTCCCGGGCTCGAACCGCGACGGCGTGCGCGACTTTCTGTTGACGGCAGCGGCGGTGGGGCTGCTGTACAAGTACAACGCATCTCTGTCGGGCGCTGAGGTCGGCTGCCAGGGGGAAGTGGGTGTGGCGTGTTCCATGGCTGCGGGCGGCTTGGCCGCCGCGCTGGGCGGCACGGTGGAACAGGTGGAAAACGCGGCCGAGATCGGCATGGAGCACAACCTGGGCCTGACCTGCGACCCGGTAGGCGGGCTGGTGCAGATCCCCTGTATCGAGCGCAACGCCATGGCTTCCATCAAGGCCGTGAACGCGGCCCGCATGGCGCTGCGCGGTGACGGGCAGCACTACGTGTCGCTGGATTCGGTGATCAAGACCATGCGCGAAACCGGCGCCGACATGAAGACGAAGTACAAGGAAACGGCGCGTGGCGGCCTGGCGGTGACTATCGTCGAGTGCTGAACGCACGCAAACAAAAGCCCCTCATGCGAGGGGCTTTGTTTTGCCTGGGCGATCAGCCTGGCACTTGATGACGGGCCTGACGTTGAACCTGCCGGTTCGCCGTCAGCCCGTGCGGCGATCAGACCACGCGTGCGTTTTGCAGCGCGGCGATACGCGCCGGAATCGGCGGGTGCGAGGCGAACATGGCCGACAGGCCGCCCTTGCCAGTGATGCCCGAGGCTTCGAAGGACTTGGGCAGATCGCCCGGTTCCAGGCCGCCCAGGCGAGCCAGCGCGCGGATCATCGGTTCGCGTGCGCCCATCAGGTGGGCCGAGCCGGCGTCGGCGCGGTATTCGCGCTGGCGCGAGAACCAGGCCACGATGATCGAGGCCAGCACGCCGAAAATGATTTCACAGACCAGCACGGTGATGTAGTAGCCCGGGCCGATGCCGCGTTCGTTCTTGAACACGACGCGGTCGATGAAGTAACCGACCACGCGCGCCAGGAACACCACGAAGGTGTTGACCACGCCCTGGATCAGCGTCAGCGTGACCATGTCGCCATTGGCAATGTGCGCCACTTCATGTGCCAGCACGGCGGCCACTTCTTCTTCGCTCATGCTTTCGAGCAGGCAGGTCGACACGGCCACCAGCGAATCGTTCTTGAAGGCGCCGGTGGCGAATGCGTTGGGGGCGCCGTCGTAGATGGCGACTTCCGGGCGGCCGATGCCGGCGCGATCGGCCAGCTGGTGCACGGTATCGACCAGCCAGGCTTCACGCTGGTTGCGCGGCGCGTTCGGGTCCAGCACTTGAGCGCCGGTACTCCATTTGGCCATCGGCTTGCTGATCAACAGCGAGATGATGGCGCCGGTAAAGCCCACGACGACCGAGAAGATCAGCAGGGCATTCAGGTTCAAGCCATTGGCAGTGATGTAGCGGTCTACGCCCAGAATGCGCAGCGTGGCCGACAGCACGAGCATGACAGCCAAGTTGGTAATGACGAACAAGACAATGCGTTTCATGTTTTTTGTGTTCCTGTGCGAGCGGGAAATTCTCGGGTTCGACATGGCGGCGGCCCGCCAGTTCCCCGACTCGCCGGCACCGCTCCCGATGACGGAGAGTATAGTATCGCTTTCCCTTATCCCTCCTCACTTTTCCCTTAACGCAGCCCCCCACATGCAGGCTCTTTGGATGTTGCTGGCGTCCGCCATGTTCGCCATCATGGGGTCGTTCGTGAAGCTCGGCACCGAGCACGGCGCCTCGCTCGCGCAGATCGTCCTGTTTCGCGGTCTGCCCTCTGTCATCTTGCTGCTGCTGTATGCGCGAGCCGGCCGGCAATCCATCATTCCCACAAGCTGGAAGCTGCACATTTGGCGCAACCTGTCAGGGGTGTCGTCGATGTGGCTGGGCTTTTTTGCGATCTCGCATCTGCCGCTGGCCACCGCCACCAGCCTGAACTACACGGCGCCGCTGTTCATCGCCTGTTGGATGCTGGGCTGGGGCGGCGCGCAGCGTGACCCCGTCCGTATCGTGGCCGTTGCGCTGGGTTTCCTGGGTGTGATTGCGGTGCTTCGCCCCAGCATCACTGACGATCAATGGCTGGCCGCCGTGATGGGGATGGGGGCGGGCGCCATGTCGGCCATTGCCATGATGCAGATCCGCCAATTGGGCCGCATCGGTGAACCCGAATGGCGCACTGTGCTGTTCTTTTCGGTGGCGGTCTGCGTGTCCAGCGTGGCCGGGCTGTGGATCGAAGGCTGGGGCCAAGCCGATTGGCAGGGTTATGCCTCGCTGTTTGGCGTGGGCGTGGCGGGCATGTTCGGCCAGCTGGCCATGACGCGGGCGTTCGGCATGGGGTCGGCGCTGCTGACCGCCGCGCTACAGTACAGCACCATCATTTTCGCGGCCTTGCTGGGCATGGGCTTATGGGGCGACCATCTGGACGCCCTGGCCTGGGCTGGCATGGGCCTGATCATTTCGGCGGGCCTGCTGTCGGTGTGGCGCACGATGCGCGACCCGAAGTCGGCCTGACCTGTCCTTTTCAATTCCGGAGCACACCGAATGACGATGACACTGATTTCCGCCGCCGACCTGGCCGCGCGCCTGGACGCGCCTGATGTGCGCGTGTTCGATGTGCGCCACGACCTGACCAACCACGCGGCGGGCCGCCAGGCGTACGACGCCGGCCACATTCCCGGCGCGCGTCATCTGGATCATGAGACCGAACTGGCCGCGCCGCGCACCGGCAAGAACGGCCGCCACCCGCTGCCGTCGCGCGCCGAATTCGGTGCGCTGATGGCCGCGCATGGCGTCACGCCGCAAACACTGGTGGTGGCGTATGACGCTAGCGGCGGCATGTATGGGGCGCACTTGTGGTGGATGCTGCGCTGGCTGGGCCACGAGCGCGTTGTGGTGCTGGATGGCGGCTGGCAAGCGTGGGTGGCCGCAGGATTGCCCACGTCGACCGAACCTGGCCCCGCCGTGAAAGCCGGGGCGCCCATAGAGCCCGGTGCGTCGCTGGCCGGCGCTGTAGACGCCAAGGCCGTGCTGGACAACATCGCCCAGCCGGCCTTTACCGTGATCGACGCGCGCGCGGCCAACCGGTATCGCGGTGAGGTCGAACCCATGGACCCGGTGGCGGGCCATATACCCGGCGCCTTGAACCGGCCTAACGGCGAAAACCTTCAGGCCGACGGCCGCTTCAAATCCGCCGAGCAATTGCGCGGTGAATTCGCCAGCCTGCTCGATGGCCGCGAGCCGGCCAGCATCGTGCACCAGTGCGGCTCCGGCATCACGGCTTGCCACAACCTGCTGTCGATGGAAATCGCCGGCCTGTCCGGTTCACGCCTGTACCCGGGGTCGTGGAGCGAGTGGTGCAGCGACCCATCCCGCCCCGTCGCCACGGGCGCGTAGCGCTACCAGATCGCCGCCAGCTTCACCCGCCCGGACACGCTTTCCGCGATTTCCAGGAAGTGGTCCAGCGGCGGCGTGGCCAGCCCCGGCACCTTGGCCATATCGTCCCAGCGCCTTAGCCGGATCGCATCCGGCGCGCCCGGCATGCTGGCGAAATCCACCGCCTGGCCCGCATCGAAACTCCCGCCCTGCAACGCCAGGCTGCGCTTCGAATCCTCCGAGAGCGACGCTTCATATTGCGGCTCCACATAGCAGAGATAGCGCTTGGCCTCCACGTGCAGCCGGATGGGGTCCAGCACGGCGGGGCTGAACAGGCCACGCAGAAACGGCAGCACGAAATACTGGTGCTTGTCGTCGATGCCGCGCAGCGTGGGGGTACCCGGCCGGTCCGCGATCAGGTGGCCCAGATCGTGCAGCAGGCAGGCGGTGATCAGCGAGGCATTGGCGCCATGGCGCTCCGCCAGCGACGCCGTTTGCAGCGCGTGCCGCAAATGGCTGACGGACTCGCCATGATAGGAACGATGCCCGCGTTCCAGAAAGATCTGCTCGATTTCCTGCAAGGTCAAGGCCATGGTTGTCTCCTGAGTGGCCGCAAGGGGGGGGGGGCGGGCAGTGACCTTTTCGGGTCAGTCAGCTGCCGGCGCCATCTCCAGAAAGCGCGCGATCAGCTGCACCGGTTGGCGCTCGCGCAGGCAGTACAGGTATTCGTTCATCAGAATCTGGGGGCCTTGGATATCCAGGGCCATCAGATCGGGGTGCGACGGAATTTCACGCGACGGGATCAGGCTGATGCCCAGGTCGCAAAGAATGGCTTGCCGGATCGATTCCCGGCTGCCGATCTCCAGCGTGCGGCGCACGGTGACACCCGCCGCCGCCAGCGCGTCTTCAGTCAGCTTGCGTGTCATGGAGCCGGGTTCACGCAACAGCAGGGCGTGGTCGGCCAGATCAGCCAGCTGAATCTGCCCGCGTCGGGCCAGCGGGTGATCGCGATGGGTGACCACGCGTATCGGGTCCGCGGCAATCATGCGGCGATACAGATGCTTGTCATCCATCAGAAAGGAAGACGTGGCAATCTCGATGCGGTAATCGTGCAGCGCCTGCAACATCGACTGCGAATTGCCGATCGTCACCGTCAGGTCGATACCGGGGTAACGCTGGTTGTAGCGCCGCACCGTATCCATGATGTAGAAGGGGCCGGTGGCGCCGATGCGCAGATTGCCTTCGCGCAGGTCGCTCGCGTCGCGCAGCCGGAAATCGATTTCCGTTTCCTGCTGGACCAGCTTTTCCACCATGGGCATCAGGCTCTGGCCCGCGTCCGACAGCCGCATGCCCCGTCCCTGACGGTGGAACAGTTCAACGCCGTAACGCGATTCCAGCTGGCGCAGTTGCCCCGTCACCGTGGGCTGGCTGACGCCCAATTGGGCGGCGGCCTTGGTGACGGTGCCGCAGCGGGCCACGGCGTAGAAGGATTTGAGTTCGGCGACAAGCACGATGGGGGCGGGTGAAGGACGCAATGCGCAAGACCGCCAGTACACCAAAATAATTTGATGTTTTTATTACTGCATTTGCGCGAAGTGTCATAAACGCTCAATACGCGCCTTCCATACTGCCTTCGTTCCCAGACCGGAGGCACCATGCCCCAACCCGATAGCGCATTCCTCTCAGTACGACATCTTGTGAAACGGTTCGGCAGCCATACGGCGCTGTCGGACGTGTCGCTGGATATCCGCGCCGGAGAGCTGGTGTGCCTGCTCGGGCCGTCCGGTTGCGGCAAGACGACGCTGCTGCGGGCCATTGCGGGGCTGGAACGCCAGGACAGCGGCACCATCGTGCTGTCGGGCCGCGATATCTCCCATGCTGAACCGCAAGAGCGCGACTACGGCATCCTGTTCCAGTCCTACGCCTTGTTTCCCAATCTGACCGTCGCGCAGAACGTGGCCTATGGCCTGAGCGGCAAGCGCGCGCATCGCAAGCATGTGGCCGCCCGCGTCGAAGAAATGTTGACGCTGGTGGGCCTGGCCGGTGCTGCCGAAAAATTCCCGGGACAGATCTCCGGTGGCCAGCAGCAACGTGTGGCCCTGGCGCGCGCCTTGGCGCCGTCGCCGTCGCTGCTGTTGCTGGATGAACCGATGTCTGCGTTGGATGCACGGGTGCGCGAGCATCTGCGTATCGAGCTGCGCGCGCTGCAAAAACGCCTGTCGATCACCACGTTGATGGTGACGCATGACCAGGAAGAGGCCATGGTGATGGCCGACCGCATCGCCGTTATGAATGGCGGTGTCATCGAACAGTACGGCACGCCGCGCGAACTCTATCGCCAGCCGGAGTCGGCCTTCATTGCCGATTTCGTAGGCGAAGCGAACTGGTTGCCGTTCGAGCGCGTGGATGCGCACCGCGCCCGCGTTGGCCGGCAGGAGCTTGCCGTGGACGAAAGCCTGGACGGCAAGTCGGGCAAGCTGTTCGTGCGGCCCGAAGCCGTGCGTGTCAGCATGGCCCGGCCGGACGAAGCCAATGCGATGCTGGCTGATGTGCTGGATGGCGTGTTTCTGGGCCGGGGCTACCGGCTTGCATTGCGGCTGGAAGGCGTGCCGGGATCCACCGTGCATTCCATCGTGTCCCCTGAAATCGGAGACGCCCTGTTGGGCCCTCACGCCGCCAGCCGCTGCTGGGTGGAGCTGCCGCGCCATGCGATTCGCGCCTACGCTTAAAGCCGCCATGACGGGAACGCCTTCCGTGGCCGAGCTGGCCAGCGCTGCCGCTGCGGCGGCGGTGCCGGCGACGGTGGCATCGGCTGCCGCAGCACCAGCCGCTTTGGCATCGGCCGCCGGGGCGCCCCCCGCAATTTCCAGCCGGCAATCGACCTCCGCCGCAATGCCCCCCGCCATTTCCATGCCTCCGATCCCGTTGGGCCGCCGGCCCATGCCCGGGTGGATCGGCAGCCTGGGCCTGACCTTCGGGCAGGGCGCGCTGGCTTTGTTCCTGCTGCTCTTTCTGGCGCTGCCGCTCGCGGCCATCCTGGCCAAGTCGGTGACCAACAGCGATGGCGACTGGGCCGGGCTGGCCGTGGTCGCCGGCATTATCGGGGCCGACGGCTTTCTGCCGATGGTGGGCCGCAGCCTGGCCGTGGGTGTCGTCACGATGTTGCTGGTGGTGCCTTGCGCTTACGGCTTTGCCTATGGCCTGACGCGCACCCGCCTGCCGGGCAAGGGGCTGCTGCGCACCATCGCCTTGCTGCCGCTGCTGGCCCCGTCTTTGCTGCCCGGCATTGCGCTTGTGTACCTGCTGGGCAACCAGGGGCTGCTCAAGGGGCTGACGGGCGGCGCCACCATCTACGGCTTCTGGGGCATTGTCGTGG